>PWSB01000177.1 GCA_003563375.1 Actinomycetota bacterium
ATATTCCAGAAACTTCAGCCGGGAGCTGCAATCTATATCTTAGAAAAGAAATGACAAGTGTTATCTGGCTTCTTTGATTTTGTCGCTAAGCATAGAACAGATAAGGTGCTCTAGAATCAGGTGGCTGTCCTCTACCCTTCCGTAATGGTTGTCCTCAAAAATTATATAATGGTCCAGCATTGACTTTGCCTTTCCTCCGTCAAAACCCAAAAATCCTATGGAGACCGCCTTATTTTGATTAGCCAGTTTTATGGCCTGCAATATATTTTCAGAGTTTCCGCTTCCAGTTATGAATATCACAATATCATCTTTTTTTACCAGATTTCTGAGCTGCTGCACAAAAATGTCTTCAAAGGAAAGGTCATTTCCGTATGCTGTAAGGACAGCAACATTGTCTACCAGAGAAATAACCTTAAATCTTTTTTCATCCTTGTAATCCCTTCCCAGAGTCCCTTTTCCAAGATCACAGGCAAAATGAGAAGCTGTGGATGCGCTTCCCCCGTTACCAATTAAAAAAATCTGCCTTCCTTTTTCCCAGGCATCGAAAAGGACATTTACAACCTTGTCTATTTTGCCCCTGTCTAAACTGTCCAGGCCTTTTTTTAGACTATCTAAATAGCTATCGATATAGCTTCTAACCTCTTCCATTGATTCTCCTTATTCCTTCTTTTTATTCAAAAAAGCCATACTCGTCCCAGTCTTTTTCCCCCACATAGATTATTTTGGAGCCCTGCCGGTCAAAAGAAAATTTTAGCTCATACAGGTCGAATAATGCTTTCTTTAGCCTTTCCTGTTTTTCCTGGGGGCAGTAAAACAGCAAAAACCCTCCCCCTCCTGCTCCTAAAAGTTTTCCACCCAATGCGCCATACTCTAAAGCTCTTTCATAATATTTATTGATCTTTGAGTTGGATATCTTATCTGAAAGGCTTTTCTTTAAAATCCAGTTTTCATGAAGTATCTTTCCGAAAGAGTCAAGATCATCATTGTACAGGGCATCTACCGCCTTATAGATAAGGTCAACCATTTTCTTCTGTATCTCAAATTTCTTTTCCTGCCTGATCTCATTATTCTGATCCTTTAATATCGAGCAGGCGGACCTGTTTATTTTAGTATAAAGCAGCAGGAGATTGTTGTTGAGCCTTTGCAAGGTTTCTGATTTGATATTCAATGGTTCGACTTCCACGCTTCCGTCAATATTGAAATTCAGTATATTAAGTCCTCCAAAGGACGCAGCATACTGGTCTTGCTTTCCTATCGGCTCACCCAGCAGATCTATCTCTATCATAGATGCTTCTCTTGCCAGTCTGTCCTTGGACACAAATTTACCCAAAAAAGAATAAAGCGAATGAAGAAGCCCCACCGTGAAACTGCTGGAAGAGCCCAGACCTGTCCCCGCAGGCACATCCGCCATAGAGATTATTTCCAGGCCTCCCTTGATATCCAAATATTTTAGTGTCTCCCTTATGATAGGATGCTGTATATCCTCTGCCCGGCTGCAAAGCTCGGTCTTTGAATATTTTACCTGGAAAAACTTACGGTTAAAATAAGGGTGCACTGATATATACATATATTTATTTATGGTGGTGCTTAGCACAGTCCCCCTGCTCTTTCTGTAGAAAGCAGGCAGGTCCGAACCTCCGCCTACAAAACTTATCCTGAAGGGTGTTCTGCTTATAATCATTCTTCTTCTCCGCTTAACTGTAGATCTGCCCTGTCCTTCATGCTTAATATGATGGGTAGTTCATCTATTAATCTCTGATTATATAATTTATTTATATTTTCTTCATCCAGTTTCTTCCAGCGGTAAAATTTATAGAACCTCTCCTTATATGTATCTTTTCGGATTTCCATAAAGATTTTAAACCCTGCTATCCTGTTTACAACATTGGAGTTTAAAGCAGGGCCGCCTGTGATAATGGCCGCATGGCTTCCTTTTAGACTGTAGGTCTTTGTTCCATCATTTTTTCTGCTAAGAGGGTCATATTTTTTAAGTTCAATTGTTTTTCCTTCCAAGATATCATTAAGATCTTTTTCAAATTGATCGACCCTGAACCTGTCAATGACATCCTGGCTTTTTTTGCGTTTACCTGCAGGGATTATCCAGTCATCCATATCAATCATCAAGGTACTGCATCCCTTTTGCTTTAGATATTTTTTTAAAAAAAACGCAAAGGTACTTTTTCCGGACCTGGCAATCCCCCCTATAGCCGCAGTAAAAGGAGGATTTGTACCATCTTTTATTTTGGTATAGATTATATTGAAAACTTTTTTGTACTTTTCAATACCGGTTATTATATTTACAGCATTATATAGATCGTCTGCCCATATATCAGGACATACGTTATACTTTTTATCACTTAAGCCATGGCCGCTCCTTACAGCAACAGAAGCTATATTAGCATTTTTTGCAGCCTGTATATCTGCGGTCATGTCTCCTACCAGATAGCTGTTCTCCAGGTCAATATTTAATTCTTTCTTTGCCTTTTTAATCATCGCAGTATTTGGTTTTCTGCATGAGCATTTGATCTTGTAATCAGGATCCTCTCCAGGGAAACCTATATCGGGATGATGGGGACAGAAATATATCCTGTCTAGCTTTGCCCCGCTCTTTCCCAGCAGAGTCTCTATTTTTTTATGAATATTCTTTACCTCTTCCATGGTGCAAAAACCCTTGGCGACCACAGGCTGGTTAGTTGCAACTACCGAAAGATATTTTGTATTATTTATTTTCTTTACCGCCTTTGCTGAATTATCAATAAG
>PWSB01000046.1 GCA_003563375.1 Actinomycetota bacterium
GGGGAAGCTTCAAATATACGGGTGCAGCTTCAAAAACACTTTTAAACTGCTGATGCCTTTTTTCAATATAGGGCTGGAATTTATACTTTTCAAGTACATCCTTAGCTGAGAGGGTATCGGTACCTATGTTGGTAATTAAGGGAAACATGCCATCGGTGGCAGCAACCTCTGCTATTTTGGTAGCATTGGGCATGGCTTCAAAAGACCATTTCTCTTTTTTTACCTTTATGTATTGGGTATCTGCCCCCGGCCGGCCCCTTTTCTTCTGCTTGTAGCTAAAGTCTTCTTCCAGGACCATCTTGGCCTCAAAGTAGCGTGCCGTCTGGTATTTTTTTAAAACATCATCTAAAGCCTTTTGTATCTGCTTTTTGGTTTTTAGCCTTGGCCTACCCACCTTGCTTTTGAGATTATCCAGCGCTTTTATGGTTTTCTCTATCCTGGACTGCCTGCTGGTAGCATCCTGCTGCCTTTTCTGGCTGTCCAGTATCCAGATAATGCGGTATCCTTCCTCTGATGGCACAGGACACTCATATCCCCAATAAATATGCTCACCAGAATAGGGGCTTCTATCCTCAGGGGTTCGCCAAAGTTCCTGCCAGTTTACATTATGGGATCTTATATGGGCTTTAAACTGGCCGCATTCTTTTCTTGTTTCTGGAAGGACTGATATAAACCTTCCCCCCTCTTTTGTGATATATTCCATCTGCTCCCTTGTGGCAAGCTTACAGTCGGAAACATATATAAAGTCGCTTGCCCCCGTAATCCTCCTTAACGCCTCCCAGGTAGCGATATGGGTTCTGTCATCGGTTACGTTTCCGTCATAGCCTTTGTAGTGAATGGGGACTGCCCCGTCTCTTGATACGGTCAGGGTAAAAAGAAGCTGTTTTAAGTCCGGGCGGTAGTCTTTGTTGTGGCCTTTAAGCAGGCGAATGGAGGTTTTTCCATTGCGGCTAGAGCATTGTCCCTTGTAGTCCCCGTATACAGTTACCGTGGTGGAGTCATTATGTAGCTGGGAAAGATCAATACAAAACTCTTCTACCGTCTTTAGCACAATACCGGTAAGAAGAGACGCCCTGTCGGCATCAAATAAGGCATCCAGGCTTCTGCCCACCCGGTCATCGTTTAGGATACCGGGGCTTGCCCCGCCAAGCCCTGCCAGGTGGGGATCAAAGGAGCTTGCCCATTCCGAAAGCTTATAGAGGGGCTCCCTTTCCAGAAGAATGTTTCTTACCAGGATTAAAACAGCATCCGTATGGGAGAGTTTTTGATTTGGTTTTGACTGCATATAGGAGGAAAGCAGTTTTTTTAGCCCCAGGCGGCAGATGAATTTGTTTATGACGGGAAGAGCACTTATAGCCCTTGAATCAAGTTTTAGGTTATCTAGCGGGTTATTCAAAAACCCTTTCCTTTTTAGGCTTGACATTTATATACCTGTAGTATAACATACTTCAGGTAAGAGTACAACAACTTTGTATAAAAGATGGACCTAAAAAGAAGATATTCTCAGCACAAGCAAAAAATAGGTAGCCTTGGCTTTATCACCACTGGGAGCCTGATAAAGGTCTATAAGACCTGCGGCAATCCCGGCTGCCGCTGCCATAAAGATAGGACAAAAAGACACGGACCCTATAATATCTGGACCCGCAAGGTCAATTCAAAGACTGTAACCAGGACACTTACCGATGAGCAGGCAAAACTGGTCCAGGAGTGTATTAATAATATGAGAAAGATCGAAAAAATAATAGAGCAAATGAAGGATACCTCAGTTCGGTATATTGAAAATTATCTAAAGGACTTCAAGGTAGACAAAAATAGCCAAAAATTGTAAATTTTACTTGCGGAAAATAAGATAAAAGAGAAAGGATGAGTTAATTATGTCAAAAATTATATTTGCTCCAGATATCGTTAAAGACAGGTATGTACATTTTTCTTACAGTGGGGAAAGCTGCGCTATAAGAGATTTTATAGCAACTGGTAACCGGGCCATAAGAGATTATAGAACCTCAGAAGTAAAGCCTCTTATACTTGACTGTATGCCGGCTGACAGGATTCCAATAACTGACATTAACTTTTGGGTTGAAAGGCTTACCGAAGTGACCAAACAAAAACTGGGAAATAGAAGTCAAATGGTTGAGAAAAAATTAAAAAATGTTTTGGACAAAGATGATAGGAGCAAAACCCCTATTGGGCAGGCCAATGCAAATATGTTCAGCTCAGATAAACCAGAAGTCCTATTTTATGGAGAAAGGGGCATAGTCAATACCTTGTTCATTGAGCTTTCGAAGAATGACCAAGCATTTGAGGAATTTATAGGTATGATCAAAGATTGTGAGGGAAATCCTATTTATTCCGGAGAAATAAACGATATCAGTGTAGTCATTGAGCCTGATTTTGGAAAGACTGGTTTTGGCACAACTGATGCTGTCATTGTGCTGAATAAAGAATTGTTGATATTTTTTGAAGCTAAAAGGAATAACTTTGGCTCCTGCAGGGATGAGCTAACCTACCAGATAGAGCTAAACTATGCTCTTGCAAAGCACCTTGCAGAACTATCCTATATTCCCACTAGGATAGAGCTCACACCCATATACAGCTCTGATATAGGCAGCCAGAGAGGGACAAGAGGCGGAAAATACAGAAGACTTAAGATAAATGATGAGCATTGTTTCTTCTTTGAGGACTTTATAAAGTGTAGTAAATTCTCCTGCCTGTCTCTGACCACAGATTTAAATGAAAGGTCAATTGCATCCTACTATA
>PWSB01000013.1 GCA_003563375.1 Actinomycetota bacterium
CCAATTAGTAGAAACATGTTCATAATTCGCATCCTCATGGACAACAGCATCAGCTGTTTCAGAAACAATATCTCCAATTTCAGGAGAGGCAAGTATTACTTCTACTTGTGTTATAGGAATGTCTTGGGCATGTAATACTAGAGGGTTTACAAATAGAATCATACAGCAAATGGTAATAATGATCAGGCTGTCTTTTAATATTTTACCTTTTGGCTTCAAGTTTTCCTTTCACATAAGTTTTTGACAAAAGAAAAAAAAATAAGACCACCCCCTTTTTGGGTCAAAAAAGCTTTAAAAACTAAGAAGTATGGACAAAGTATTAAATTTTATTACCCAAAATACTATTTAACTCATGAAATGTCAATTTATTTGAGTCCGTAATTTTGAGATGTTAAAAACCAAAAGGGATTTATGCTATAAAGGAAATTAGTAGAAAGGGGGAATTTTTCTTGCAAAGAATTAAATTAATTTTTACCATATTTTTAATTATTACCTTTACATCGATTATAATAGGGTGTAACCAGGCTGAAGGCATAAACAGGCTTGGATCAAATAGGTCTGAAATAGAAACAGGTGATTTAGAAGCGATGCCGAATAATAACCAGGCCATTGTCTCTGCACATCGACTGGCTACAGAGGCAGGTTTTGAAATACTTGGGGCAGGAGGCACAGCTGCTGATGCGGCTGTTGCGGTGGCGGCAGTGCTGACTGTAGTCGAACCATTCTTTTCGAGTGCCCTTGGAGGGGGTACCTGGGCCCTTTATTATGAGGCAGCTGCCGGTGAGGTGACCAGCCTTGACGGTGTTGGACCCGTGGGAAGCAATGCTAGTGTTGAAGATTATGCAGAAAAAGGCGGCCTCGACGGGATGCACCAGGCTGTAGTTCCGGGAGCCTGGGATGGCTGGATGCTATGGCTGCAGGAGTATGGCAGGTTGGACCTGGGTGAGGTCCTTGCTCCCGCTATAGAGATAGGCAGGGAAGGTTTTACTGTCACACAAAGCTTAGAGCTCTGGCTGGACAGGCAGTCTCAATTAATAGCGGAGAGGCCTGATACTGCAGAGATCTATATGCCTGAAGGCAGGCTCCTCAGGCAAGGGGACATACTTTACCAGCATGACCTTGCGGATACCTTTGAAGTTTTAGCTGAGGCATATGAAGAAGAAATAGATCAAGGAAGGGAACAGGCCATACAGGCTGCCAGGGATTATTTTTACAGAGGGCCTTTGGCTGAAGCTATTGTTGATTTTTCAGATACGCATGGCGGGTATCTTACCCTGGAGGACTTTCACGGTTTTGAAGCTTCCATAGTAGAGCCTATTTCCATACAGTATAATGAGGAGATAAAGGTATTTCAAAATCCTCCCAACAGCCAGGGGATCACCCAGCTTATTGCCTTAAACATATTAAAAGATGATAATCTGTCGCAGCTTGGACCCGATAATGCTGATGCTATACATCTGCAGGTAGAGGCATTAAAACTTGCTTTTTCTGACCGTTATTACCATGTTGGGGACCCTGAGCTTACAGATGTCCCTGTAGAAGAACTGCTCTCAGATGAACATGCAAGGCAGCAGCGCCAAAGGATAGACATGGAGACAGTCATGGAATGGCCCATAGAAGACGGCCTTGCGGAGGGTATGAACAATACCACTACTTTCCATATTGTAGATGGAGACGGTAACGGTGCGGCCGTCACTACCAGTTTGGGAGCCCAGTTCCTGGTAATTGGAGATACAGGTATACACATAAACAACAGGATGAGGATGATCTCGGTAGAAGAGGACAACCCTAACCAGCTGACACCTGGTTACAAGGTCCGACATACCTCCAACCCTTATCTGGCACTTAGGGATGGGAGCCTTTATATCCTTGGAGGAAATACCGGGGTAGACAATCAGCCCCAGGGACAGATGCAGCAATTTATACATATAGTAGAGTTCGGGCTCAGTGCCCAGGAAGCTATAGACAGGCCAAGATTTGCTACCACTGCCTTCCCTGAGGGGACATTTCCTTATGAATATGAGAATACATTAGAATTAGAGGAAGGTTTTCCCCAGGAAGCTATAGACGAGCTTAGCTTAAAAGGACATGAAGTCATTGTTGGAGGTGCTTACGGCAGCGCAAATATGATCGTAGTCGATGAAGATGATATCCAGGTAGGAGCTGAGATAAGGGATGAATCTTACGGTGAGGTAAAAGAAAGCCGGTAAGGAAAATAATCATTGGTCTTGCCTCATTTAAATATAAAGCAGGGGTCTCTGTAATTATGGTCAAGGTCGTTTACCACATTGAACACAGAACCATCTTCAAATGAGTAAATATAGACCTGCTCTTTGCCGCTTACATTTGAGTCAAACCCTATGTATTTGTCATCCGGAGAAAATATGGGGTGGGAATTCGTAGAGCCGTCTGCGGTTATCTGGGCAAGTATCTCTCCGTTGATACTCATTATAAAAACCTCACCCTTGGCTCCAAGATACCTGCTGTATACAATAGCCTGGCCGTCACTTGAGAAATAGGGCACCCGGTTTCTATGGTTATCCCTGGTCACATACCTTACATCCTCTCCGTTAAAATCGGCGATCTTTAAGTCCTCCCTGTTAAACCCGGATTCAAAAAGGACAAGAGGCCTGAAGGGATGGGTGGCCGGATGCCAGTCATGCCCATCCTGGTTATAGGTGAGCCTGGTTGGGTCGCTTCCGTCCACACCTACCCTGTATAACTCCCATACCTCTCCGACTCTGGACTCATAGAA
>PWSB01000212.1 GCA_003563375.1 Actinomycetota bacterium
CAGAACCCCAGGATATTGCAAAACATGACAGAGA
Source organism: Actinomycetota bacterium (assembly GCA_003563375.1). Taxonomy (GTDB): domain Bacteria; phylum Actinomycetota; class Humimicrobiia; order Humimicrobiales; family Humimicrobiaceae; genus Halolacustris; species Halolacustris secundus. The sequence goes on from PWSB01000212.1 coordinate 35, forward strand.
ACTCAGATATCGTACTCATGCAGGGCCATATCCTCTATCATTTCCCCTTCCTGAAAAACTTTAAGGGAAAGATGATAGTAGACCTTTATAACCCGTTCAACCTGGAAAGCCTGGAGATGTTTGCTGACCAGGATATTGCTGAAAGGCTCAGGATAGATAAAAACAACCTGAACATCTTAAAGCTGCAGCTTGCAATAGGGGACTTCTTCATATGCGCCAGCGAAAAACAGAGGGACTACTGGCTGGGGATGCTGGGCGCTATGGGCAGGATAAACCCTTACAGCTATGACAGCGACACCACGTTGAGAAAACTTATAGAGGTGGTACCTTTTGGCATACCGAGCCAGCCCCCCCAGCATACAGGGGAGCCTATATTAAAGGACATAATCCCTGACCTGAGGGAGGATGACAAGGTAGTCCTATGGGGCGGGGGGATCTGGAACTGGCTGGACCCCATAACCGCGGTAAAGGCCATATGGGAGATAACCAGGCACAGAAAAGACATAAAGCTGCTCTTTTTGGGGATCAGGCATCCTGACCCAAAGCTACCAGAGATGAGCAGGTGTGTAGAAGCAATAAAGCTTTCCAAAGAGCTTGAGCTGCACAATAAATATATATTCTTTAACCAATGGGTTCCCTACCAGTCAAGGCAGAACTATATGCTTGAGGCACATGTAGGGCTTTCCCTCCACCATAAAAGGATAGAGACCGAGTATTCTTACCGCACCAGGGTAATAGATTATATCTGGGCCAGGCTGCCGGTAATAACCACCCAGGGAGATTCCATAGCCAAACTGGTCAAGGAATACAATATAGGGGAGATAGTAAAATACGAGCAGGCCCAGCAGCTTGCAAGATTGATTGAATCCATGGTGACCAATAAAAGCCTGAGGGACATATACGAAAAAAATATGAACAGGCTGGCTCCGGAGTTCTCCTGGGAGGTTGTGGCCAGACCGCTTATAGAATACTGCATGAAGCCCCGGTATGCCCGGGATAAAAAACAGATATTGGAGCTTATAGACCTGCAGAACAGCAAAATAGCCAATGTCATCACCAATAATTTTGGGGGCAGCACAAATATCTTGGCAATAACCTCAGACAAGTTTGAGGACAGAAAGATCCTGGACCAGAGCAATCTGGGCAAGATCTATTACCTTGAGGTCGACCAAATAAAGGAAGGGGGAAACCAGGACGAAGACTTTACCGGCCTTCTAAAGTCAAAGATATCGGCAAGGACAAGGTTTGACGGCATCATCATAAACAATGCATTCTCCGATATGACTCCCAGGTTTTTCTATAACCTGGTAAATGTCCTGGGGTCCAAGCTCAAAAGCGAAGGCCTGCTGTTTTTATCCATACCTGAAAAAAGAGGGATCTCGGGCTACCTGAAAAAATCAGAGACCAGGGACCTGCCCAAGGCCAGGATAGATGATTTCATGATAGAGTATATCTTAAAGCATGCTGATTTTGAGGTCATCGATGGGGCAAAATGGGATAAGATAGAAGAAAATGAAGAATCGGAAACTAAAAATGCAGGGGACCTGTACGGCCAAAACGAGCTTTTTGAACTATTTGAGATCAAGATGTCCAGGGAGGGGTTTAGAAACCTCAAGCTCCTGTCAGGTTTTGATATGCTCAAATCAGATGAACTTTCCAAAGACAGCTCATTTAAGGGCAAATTAAAAAAATACATGTACACCCTTACCAGCCTGTACTTTGAGAATCTGAGAAAAAGCTTCAATCAGTCCATGCAGAGCCTAAACCACAACCTGCATGTCCAGATAAACCGGGAGGTAAACGAGCTTAATAAGAAAAACCGGGACAGGATGATTTTGATATACTTCAACATCTTTAAAGCTCTTACTACTGAGATCAACAAGCTCGGGTATGACCTGGATTCGATCCGGCAGTTTTTAGAAAAAGGCCAGCTAAAAGCCGAAGAGGAACAAAAGCTTGGCCTGGACCAGAAACTGGAGACCCTTTTGACCGATTTTGAAAACATCGACCGCATTATGGGGCTGGCCCTTTCCAGCAGGTACTATTTGGCCAGAAAGCTGTAGATTTTTATGCATAAATCTGTTATAAGGATATAGAAAAAAACGGGCTTTTAGAAATGGACCAGGAGAAGAAAAAATTGACTTTAGCCAAATCGGTGACCCTTATACTTATAAGCATAACCATTGCTGTGGGCGGCCAGATCCTGCTCAAGATAGGGATGGACCGCATAGGGGCCATCGACCTGAGGGGACTGGGCAGCGTTATCACCCTTTTTGCGGGGGTTATAAGGAGCCCATTGGTGCTTGTGGGCCTTTTTATGTATGTTATATCCGCAGGCTTGTGGCTGATTGTCCTTTCTTCGGTCGATCTAAGTTTTGCCTATCCATTTATCGGCCTTACCTATGTGTTTGTCCTTTTTTTATCCAGGTTTGTCTTAAAAGAGGATGTAAATCCCATCCGCTGGGCAGGGGCAGCAATAATCACCATAGGAGTTATAGTGCTCTCCAGGGGATGATTACCACAGATAGAGAGGTGAAGACCTTAATTGGGAAAAGAAGACCCCTTGCTTTCCATAGTAACCGTAAATTTTAATGGAAGGCCTTATTTAAAAGATCTTCTGGATTCCGTAAAAAAGCTTGATTATCCCTCCTCAAAGGTCCAGATGATAATGGTGGATAACGGTTCCTCAGACGGCTCTGCAGATTATGTAAGGGAG
>PWSB01000023.1 GCA_003563375.1 Actinomycetota bacterium
ATCCTGGTAAATATACTTAAAGGAAGGCAAAAAGGGGCAAAAAGGGCTGCAGCACTCCTAAATGGAGCAGCAGCCATTATTGCAGGGGGCAAGGCCAATGGTTTTCCCGAAGCAATAAAAATGGCTGCACAATCAATCGACAGCGGAAAGGCAATGGATAAATTGAATAAGCTGATAGATTTTACCAAAAAACACTAGAAAAAGAGGATGGTATGGATTATTTGAAAAATATCTTAGTAAGTAAGAAAAAATACAAGCCTGCTGTCTTCAAAAAAACAATGGCAGCAGGTGAAGGATTTATAAAAAATTTCAACCGGGACAAAATAAATATTATTGCCGAGATCAAGAAGGCCAGCCCCTCTGCAGGTCTTATTAATCCTAACCTGGACCCAAGACAAGCGGCCTGCCAGTACGGTCGCTATTCCAGCTTTATCAAGGGAATATCAGTTCTAACCGAGCCTCTTTATTTTGGGGGCTGCCCTGATGATATAAAAAAGGTAAAGGGATCCTGCTGCCTGCCTGTTTTAAGGAAGGACTTTATAATTTATGCCCAGCAGGTCCATGAGTCTGCTTGTCTTGGCGCTGATGCCATTCTTCTTATTGCCGGCCTTCTGGGCACTAGGAAGCTAAAGTCTCTTTACCGGCTTGCAAAAAGCCTGGGGCTGGAGGTTTTGGTGGAAGCACATAACCGCAAACAGCTAAACAAGGCTTTAAAAATCGGGGCAAGCCTGATAGGTATAAATAACCGTAATCTAAAGGATTTGAAGACCGACACAGATAACTCCGTCTCCCTGGTAAACGAATTTAGAGGGGAAGCTGATATTACTATCATAAGTGAAAGCGGCATTGGAAGCCTTGATGATATTTTAAGCTTGTATGGGAAAGGCATAAGAAATTTTCTTATCGGTACTCATTTTATGAGAGCTAAAAGCTTAGAGGCCACTCTCAGCTGTATGGAGATAGCTTTTAAGGGAAGGGGGCTTGTATAGTTGGTATGGGTTAAAATTTGCGGCATGACTGATATAAGGGAAGCATTGAGTATTTCAAGCCTGGGGATTGACGCTCTGGGGTTTATACTGTCTTCGGCAAGCCCGAGAAAAATAGGAATCAATGAAGCAGGAAAAATCATTAAAGCGCTCAGAAAATATAATAGGGGAGCGCCCCAGGCAGTAGGGGTATTTGTCAATGAAGACCTGGATTTTATAAGGGAGGCAGTTACAAAACTTGACCTGGATATAGTCCAGCTCAGCGGATGCGAAACTCCGGATTATATTAAGGAAGTCAAGAAACTAAAAAATTTTAAAATCATCAAGGCAGTGCACTGTAAAAATGATACGGATATAGTATCGAATATCCAGCAGTTTGAAAAAATACCCGATTATTATCTCCTGGATACTTACCACTGTAACTCTTACGGGGGTACAGGCAGGACATTTGATTGGAATATAGCAAAGGGCTTAAGTTTATCAAAAAGGATAATACTTGCAGGGGGCCTGGGGCCTGATAATGTCTCTTTGGCCCTATCTGCGGCCAGGCCTTTCGGTGTCGATGCATCTTCCAGGCTGGAAGACGGCACCGGCAAAAAAAATTTACAAAAAGTAAGGGCGTTTATAAAGGTTATAAGGGGGAGAGGCAATGAAGAAAAAAAGTAGGCCCGGTTATTTCGGCGGTTTTGGGGGAAGATATGTGCCGGAGGTATTGGTCGGCGCCTTAAAGGAACTGGAAGCGGAATATACCAGGGCCAAGGCTGATAAAAAGTTTAAACAAAAGCTGGCCCAGCTTCTGAAAAATTATGCCGGCAGACCGACGCCCCTCTATTATGCTAAAAGGTTATCCAGGCACCTGGGAGGGGCGAAGATATACTTAAAAAGGGAGGATCTATGCCATTTGGGCGCCCATAAAATAAATAATACGCTGGGCCAGTCTCTTTTAGCTAAAAGGATGGGAAAGAAAAATGTTATAGCTGAAACCGGAGCAGGACAGCATGGTGTATCTATTGCAGCCTGTGCAGCCCTTTTTGGTTTTGGGTGCAAGGTATTCATGGGAAAGGTTGATATTGGGAGACAGAAGCCCAATGTTACAAGGATGAAGCTCCTTGGAAGCGAGGTAATAGGGGTGGGTTCAGGAAGCATGACCCTAAAAGATGCCTGCAATGAAGCTTTAAGATACTGGGTGTCCAATATTGACCATACTCATTATGTAATAGGGTCTTCGGTAGGGCCCCATCCCTATCCGATGATGGTCAGGGATTTCCAGGCGGTTATAGGCAAAGAGGTAAAAAAACAGGTATTATCTGAGTTTGGAAAATTTCCTGATTATCTGGTTGCCTGCGTGGGAGGAGGCAGTAATGCCTTGGGGCTGTTCCACCCCTTTATAGGCAGTGATGCGGCCATGGTCGGAGTGGAAGCAGGCGGCCATGGCTTGGATAGCAACAAACACTGCGCCTCAATAAATAAAGGGAAAAAAGGTATTTTTCAGGGAAGCTTAAGTTACGTGCTCCAGGACAGATGGGGCCAGATTTCTGAAACCCATTCTATTTCAGCCGGACTTGATTATCCCGGGGTGGGCCCTGAGCATTCCTTTCTTTATGATTCCAAAAGGGCCAGCTATGTAACAGTTACCGATAGCCAGGCGGTCAAAGCCTTTAACATGCTGTCTTTTTTTGAAGGCATAATTCCCGCGCTGGAGAGCAGCCATGCACTGGCCTGGGCTATTGAACTAGCCGG
>PWSB01000121.1 GCA_003563375.1 Actinomycetota bacterium
ATTTTTTGCTAAAATAGTCATTTAAGTTTTTATAGTTCAAATTTTGTCCCAGTTGGTTTAAAATAACAAATATTATTTGCTTATAGTTAAGATTATGGACTATGACCTAGAATTATCCACCAGGATAACCGAATTAAAAGACAAAAAAAATGCAGTTATACTTGCCCACAACTATCAGATCGGCGAGGTACAGGATATAGCAGATTTTGTGGGTGATTCTCTGCAGTTAAGCATTAAGGCTTCGGGGACCACCAAGGATATAATAGTGTTCTGCGGGGTAGACTTTATGGCAGAGACAGCAAAGATCCTCTCTCCGGACAAGATGGTGCTCCTGCCTGATAAAGCAGCCGGCTGCCCGATGGCTGATATGATAGATGCTGCCCAGCTCAAGGGGCTCAGAAACAAGCACCCTGGAGCGGTAGTGGTCTGTTATGTCAACTCCAGTGCAGAGGTCAAAGCATTAAGCGATATATGCTGCACTTCATCCAATGCTGTAAAGGTCATAGATTCCATCCCCAGAGACAAAGAGATTATCTTCATACCTGACAAATACCTTGGCAATTATGTGCAGACCCAGACTGGAAGGAAGATGATACTCTGGAACGGTTACTGCCCCACCCATGTAGTCATAAGCGCCAAACAGCTTGTAAAACTTAAGAAAGAAAAGCTGGATGCAGTGGTCCTTGTACATCCTGAATCTCCACCGGACGTAATAGAGGTGGCTGACAAAGTGGCAAGCACCGGCGGTATGCTGGATTATGTAAGAAAATCCGACAAAAAAGAATTCATCATAGGAACCGAAATAGGAATAATCCACCGTCTTAAAAAAGAAAACCCCAAGAAGAAATTCTATGCAGCCTGCTCCAAAAGCGTATGCCCCAATATGAAGCTTACCAGCCTGGAAAAGATTTTATGGTCCCTGGAAGAGGAACAGTATAAGGTGACCATGGACAGGGAGATCATGGACAAAGCCAGGGGGGCTATCCAGAGGATGCTGGCAATAAAGTAGACGCGATAAAGTAGACGATATGGTACCGAGATATTTAATAGACCCCTCCCAGAAGGTAAAGGTGCACAAGCCCTGCGATTGCACGGTTATAGGAAGCGGGATTGCAGGACTCTCAACAGCTATTAGGCTTTCTGGCCGGCACAGGGTAAAAGTCATAACCAAAAGCTCCCTCAGGGAATCGACCACATGGTATGCCCAGGGGGGCATAGCCGCGGCTATAAAAAAACCAGACCTCTGGAAAAACCATTATGAGGATACCATAATCGCGGGCCAGGGGCTATGCGACCCCAAAGCGGTCGAGATACTTGTAAAAAATGCTCCAAGGATGATAGAAGACCTAATAGAACAAGGCATAAACTTTGATATATCCGAAGGAGAGATCAGCCTGACCACAGAGGGAGGGCACAGGCATCCTCGTATCCTCCATGCCGGGGGTGATGCCACAGGAGAAGAAATTGAAAAAAAACTGGTCAAATACGCAAGAAACCTTGACGGTATCCAATTTTTACCAAATTATTTTGCCATGGACCTGCTAACCCTGGATAACAGATGCCTGGGTGTGACCGGTCTCAACCCCCATACAAATATGTTAGAGATACATCCCAGTTTTTTTACTGTACTTGCCAGCGGGGGCATTGGACAGCTTTATGAATTGTCCACCAATCCGCCCATTTCCACCGGAGACGGGGTAGCTATGGCTTACCGGGCAGGGGCAGCCGTAATGGATATAGAGTTCATCCAGTTCCATCCCACCGTATTTAAGACCAAAGACGGCAAGCTGTTCTTGATAAGCGAAGCCCTCAGGGGTGAAGGAGCTTTCCTGAAGGATAAACATGGGAAGAGGTTTATGATAGACGCCCATCCCCAGGCAGAGCTTGCGCCAAGGGATATCGTAGTAAAAGAAATGGTAAAGGTCATGAAGGCCACAGATTCCAATTTTGTCTATATAGATGCCACTCACCTATCACCCAGCATGCTTAAAGTGAGATTTCCAAATATTTATTATAAGCTGTTAGAAAATGGGTTAAACCTTACCAAAGACCTTATAAAGGTATCTTTTGCTGCCCACTACATGAATGGAGGAGTAAAGACCGATTATGAAGGCTTGACCTCCATTGAGGACCTTTACTCATGCGGAGAGGTCTCAGCCACAGGGGCCCATGGGGCAAACCGTTTGGCTTCCAATTCTTTGATAGAGGGTCTGGTATATGGGTGGAATATCTACAGGCAGATAGATAAAAAGCTGATGAGGAAAAGAAGTGGGGGCAAGCTGCAAAAAGAGATAGGAAGCCTCCTCGGCCCTGTCGGCCAGCAAGAACATCATGACAAGCAAATCGATACAGAAGACATAATCCACAGGCTGAAAAAGACCATGAGCCTCAAAGCAGGTATTTCCAGGGATGGAGAGAGCTTAAACGAAGCAGCAGGTCTTGTAAAAAGATATATTGGATCTCCTGCCTTTTATAATACAAGCGATAAGAGAAAGGCAGAACTTGCAAATATGCTTGTCACCGCTATGCTTATCATAAAGGCTGCTTCGCTTAGAAAAGAAAGCCGGGGCACCCACCAGAGGATAGATTTTCCTGACAAAGACGACAAAAGGTGGAAAAAGCATATACTGCTTCAAAAAGACAAGATAGGATATATAGAGGTAAAAGATGGAAGGCATACCAAGTCATGAAATACAATACCTTATAAGGCGGGCCCTCGC
>PWSB01000111.1 GCA_003563375.1 Actinomycetota bacterium
AGAAATGTCACTTTGACAGATTATTATAGCTTTGATAATATTTTTGGGCGTCCCTGTAGCTCAGTGGATAGAGCACAGGATTCCTAATCCTGGTGTCGGCAGTTCGAATCTGCCCAGGGACACCAAACCTAACTTAAAAGATTTTATCCAGCCACAGGCTACGAATCAAAGTTCGGCTCTTCACTAACCAGCGATACAACCTCTTTCTCTAACAGGTCGGAACTGGACGGGCTAAAGACAGCAGTCTTTTTTTGGCTATGACATTTATTAAAAAAATATTAAATTTTTCTCATTTTACTGATTTGAAGGTCTTTTTTTGCTATTATTTTTTTGCCAAATATTAAAAATAGTAAAGAAAATGAAAAATTATATAAAAATAAAATCCAGAAATTTCGGCTTCTATTATGGCAGGAATAAGGTGCTATCAAACATAGATATTGATATTGAGGAAAAAACAATAACTGCCATCATAGGACCTTCAGGCTGTGGGAAATCTACTTTTTTAAGATCTTTTAACCGGATGAATGACCTACTTTTAAACACAAGTATTGAAGGTGACGTAACCATAGATGGGGTAAATATTTATAAAAGGGAAAATGATGTTGTCGAGCTGAGAAAAAGAGTAGGCATGGTATTTCAGAGACCAAATCCTTTCCCGAAATCTATTTATGATAATATAGCCTACGGACCTCTGCTCCATAAACGGTATAAAAAACAAGAAATGGATATGATTGTGGAAAACAGCTTAAAAAAAGCAGCTTTATGGAATGAAGTAAAACATAAGCTGGTCAGCAATGCTCTTGAACTTTCCGGCGGACAGCAACAAAGGTTATGCATAGCAAGGGTTTTGGCTGTAAATTCCGAGATTATTCTAATGGACGAGCCTGCTTCAGCCCTTGATCCTATATCTACACAAAAAATAGAAGACTTGATAGATGAGCTTAGGCACAGCTACACTATAGTGATAGTAACCCATAATATGCAACAGGCAGCAAGAGTTTCCCAAAAAACTGCATTTTTGCTCACCGAAGAAATAGGGCAGCCAGCAACCCTTATAGAATATGGAGATACTAAGAATATATTTACCAAGCCTAATGACAGCCGGACCGAAAATTACATTACTGGAAGATTTGGGTAACCAATAATAGGTTACTGGTGGAATACTCTGTATTCTCCAGTTAGGAAAAACTGTACCCTTTCCCCTATATTCACTGCCTGGTCTCCTATTCGTTCTAGATATCTGGCAATCATGGAGACATTGGTTATAAATTTCACATATTCTTTATTACTTGTTGCAGAGGTATACAATTTTTTTAGGACCATCCTCTGCAACTCATCAACAGCCGTATCGATACTATCCAGTTTAGCTGCCAGCTTGTAATCTTTTTTGTTAAAAGATTCAAGGGAGCGGTTTAAAACCGTTTTGACAACATTACCCATCTCAACCAGTAAGTCAAGTACCTCCCTATCCATATGGTTGTCTTTCTGGAGGGTAAATTTTCTTACAATCCTGGCGATATTTACAGCAAGGTCCCCTATCCTCTCCAGATGAATAATAATTATGCTTACAGAGTGCAAAAGCCTAAGATCTCCAGCCACTGGCTGATGCTCTGCCTGAAGCACGACAGATTTTTCTTCTATTAAAAGATCGTATTCATCTATTTCTGCATCCCTGTCTATAACCTTTTTGGCAAGCTCAGAGTTCATCTCTACCAGGGATTTCAGGGAATCATGCACCGCTTCTTGGACAAGGCTTCCCATTTTCAGCACATCTTCCGTAATTTCATCCAGAGCTTCATGAAAAGTATTTCTCATTTTCAATTTCCTTTGACATTTATTTAAATATTATCAGAAAAGTGATTAAATATCATGCCTGCTCTTCCTCCTAAGCCGTGCCCTCGTCCTGATCATGGTACTAGTAATTGAAAACATCAATACGATGATTAGTAGAACAAGGGCTGTACCCCATTGTTTATCTTCAGGAGCATTTGAAACTTGGGTCACCAGTACATACAGGTGATAGGGTAGAGCCATTACCTGGTCAAAGACTGAGTTCGGCATATTCGGCTGGAAGAATGCCGCAGCGGTAAATAGTATGGGGGCAGTCTCTCCTGCTGCCCTGCCAACCCCCAGAACCACTCCGGTAATTATGCCTGGCACTGCCTGGGGCATTACCACCTTTAATACAGTCTGCCATTTACTGGCTCCCAATGCAAAAGAGGCATGCCTGTATGTGTCAGGAACTGCTTTGAGTGCTTCTTCGGTAGAGGTAATAACTACTGGAAGTATAAGCAGGGCCAAGGTCAGGGAACCGGCCAGTACTGAGCGGCCAAAATCTAAGAATAGCACAAAAAACCCTAACCCAAAAAGGCCATAAACTACTGAAGGCACTCCCGCCATATTGATAATGGAGAGCCTTACAATCCTGGTTAACTTGTTTTGTTTTGCGTATTCATTTAAATAAATAGCAGCCAGGATCCCGGTAGGCAGGGAAAAAACAAGAGTGCCTAAAACCAGATAAAGGGTCCCCACTATTATCGGCCCTATACCCCCTTCCCGCATTCCCCCGGAAGGTTTTTGTGTTATAAATTCCCAGCTTAAAGCACCAGCCCCTTTTATTATAAGATAGATTACGATCCCGAACACGAATGCAACTACTACCAATGCAGTAAATAATAGCAGTATATAAAAAAACCTTTGAGTTATGTATCGCCTATCCATTACTCTACATCCTTGATCCTGCTTATAAACCTATCAGCCACCAGGTTAATAACAAAGGTTATTACAAAAAGGATAAGACCGATGGCAAAGAGGGCTGAAAAATGCAGTCCGCCCTGTACAGTCTGGCCCATTTCGGAGGCAATAGAAGCTGTTATGGTCCTTACCGGCTGAAGCCAAGAAAAAACAATCCGGGGAGAGTTTCCGGTAACCATTAGCACAGTCATTGTCTCCCCCACTACCCTGCCCAGGCCAAGCATAACTGAAGCAAACATCCCGGATGAAGCTGCGGGCACCACAGTTTGGTAGGTTTTCTGCCATTTGGTTGCCCCCAGGGCAAGAGAAGCAAACCTGTATTTGTCAGGCACTGCGTTAATCGCGTCTTCAGATATCGATACTATGGTGGGAAGCGCCATAAAGGCAAGCATTACGGACCCCGCCAGGGCGGTGAGCCCTGTGCTTATCCTGAATAAATCCCTTATGAACGGGCCAAGTATCATTATGCCCACAAAGCCTATTACTACCGAGGGTATAGTGGCCAGTACTTCAACAATCGGCTTAAGTATCTCGCGCACAGCCCTGGGTGCCAGTTCCCCGATATAGATCGCTGAACCTATCCCCAATGGAACCGCAATCAGTATTGCCCCAAACGCAACTATGGCTGAGCCTGATAAGAGAGGCACTATCCCAAATCGGTTTGGCTCTGAAGTCGGTGCCCACCTTGTGCCGGTTAAAAAGTCCAGGACAGGATAAGTAGAGAAAAACCTTATTGAGTTATAAATTAAAAATGCAAGGATAAGACCCAGCACAATAATAGAGAGAATACCGTTTATAAATACAAACTTGGATATTAAATAGTCTTTAATTTTCTTAAAATTAAATTTCCTCTCAGACATTTAACCCTTTTCAATTTTATTTTCTATAAATTGCTTAAAATGAGGCTATGGTGCTTATGCCATAACCTCATTTTTTCAGTGCCTCAAAAGCTATGCTATTTTACGGGCACAAACCCCACTTCAGCTACTATCTCCTGGCCCGAATCACTTAATACAAACCCAAAATAAGCCTGGGCGAGATCGCTTAGCTGATCCACCGGCTGAGGAGTATAGACATACAATCCTCTGGCTATGGGATATGAGCCAGCCACTATATTCTCTACTGATGGGGCTGCAGCTTCAGAACCTTCGTCTGCCTTAACCCCTAAAGCCTTTACGCTGTCATCAAGGTAGCCGAGCCCTATATATCCTATAGCGTTGATATTTGTGCCCACTTCTTCTCTTATTGCAGCATTTGATGCCAAAAGCAGGGCTTGTTCGCTGTAATCCCTTTCTTTTGCTTCGCCTCCCAGCTGTACGACTTCTTCCCTGAAAAATACATAGGTTCCCGAGCTTGAGTCCCTGGAAGTTATGACAATAGCGCCACCTTGTCCGCCAACCTGGCTCCAGTCGGTAATTTCTCCTGTATATATTTTAGAAATCTGTTCAATGGTCAAAGCATCTAATGTATTTTCATTGTTAACAATCACAGAAATGCCGTCAAATGCTATGGTAACCTCATCTATGTCCAACCCATTTTCTTTTCCTAACTGTAACTCTTCATCCTTTATGGGCCTTGATGAATTGGCTAAATCAGCAGTGCCGTCAATAAGCCCTGCAATGCCTGTTCCCGAACCTCCTCCGCTAACCGGCATGTTTAAGTTCTGGCCGGAATGCAGTGCCAGGAACTCTTCTACTAATAGCTGTGTTACTTCCAGGCATGTATCCGAGCCCACAATAAATAATTCAGTGGTCTCAAAACCCTGGTTTTCCACTGCAGGGACATCCGTCGTTTCCGGTACTGCCTGCCCACTACACCCTGCCACCATTAACACAAAAAGAACCGCAGCTGCGGCCATGGCCAAAAAAATCATTAATTTTTTGCTCCCTAATATAAACAAAATGCGTCACTCCTTTCTTGAATATAATTCCATTTGCCGAAATCTAAAATTCTGGCATTATTTTCTCCTTCTGTTCAACCGATTAAGAGTGTAGCAAATAGGGCGGAAATGTTGTTAAGAATTGGTTAAAAAAATATTAAAAAAAAATTAAATTTAAGGTGGGCTTATTACTTATCCTTATCGCTTACTAACCTGTATCCAAAGCCGTGAATAGTTTTAAGGTAATTTCTACCAAAGTCTTTATATGACATCTTTTCCCTTATCCTTCTAATGTGCACATCAAGGGTCCTTGTATCCCCATAATAGTCCTCCCCCCATACCTCCCTTATCAGGTCCTGCCTGGGTACAAGGCTGTCAATTTTCTGCAGCAGTATTGATAGCAGCCTGAATTCTTTAGGATTGAGGTCAATCTGTTTATTACCCAAAACAACTTCATGTTTTTCTTCATCAATGGAAAGGATGATATGGCTAAAGGAGAAATCTGCTTTAAGGTAATCTTTAAAACCAGCCGGTTTTACTCTCCTTAGCACATTTTTTATTCTTGCAATAAGCTCCTTTACACCAAAAGGTTTTATCATATAATCGTCAGCGCCGAGTTCAAGGCCCAGCACCTTGTCCAGCTCCTCGCTTTTGGCGCTCAGTATGATTATGGGTACATCGCTTTCCTTCTTTATTCTCCTGCAAATATCAAGCCCGTCCATATCAGGCAGCATGAGGTCAAGTATTAGGAGGTCAGGCTTTTTTTTACCAAAAGCTTCCAGAAGTTCTTCCCCTAGAAAAAAAGCTTTGACCTTAAACCCGTTTTTCTTCAAATTAAAACTTATTATTTCCAGTATATTCTCTTCATCATCCACCACATATATAAGTTTTTGCATAATTTTTTGCTTTCTTATCTTAATATTCCTATTATATGACAAAAATCTTAATTTCCTGCTCCAGGTTTTCCAGGAAGAAAAACCTTGAATACCGTTTCAACATTGGGTTTGCTTATAACCTTTATGCGCCCATTATGGAGATCTACAATATGCTTTACAATGGAAAGCCCCAGCCCGGAACCTATACGTTTTGCTGAAAAAGGATTTGACCCCCTGTAAAACCTCTGAAAAATATAGGAAAGGTCTTGTTTTGAAATGCCTACCCCGTCATCTTTAAAATAGATATATATACCTTCTTTCGTGCTCCCGAGGCTGATCGACAATCTGCACTGCCTGCCGCCATGAAAAATGGCATTCTCAGCCAGGTTTTTCACCAGCTGCCGGAACAAGTCGGGGTCAGTAACAAAATAAACAGACTCCTGGCTATAATTAAAATCAACTGCTACCCCGTTTTGTATGGCCAGGTATTTAAGTCCAGCCAAGACCTCTTTTATGGTCCCCACTATTTCTACTTCTTCTTTTAAGAGCACATTCCTTTTATATTCTATCTTAGATAAATTTAACACATCTTCGATCAGGTCATTTAACCGGATGGTCTCTTTTAAGCTTTTTAAGATATATTGCTTTGCATCCTTGTTTTCTTTCAGTTCATCTTCCAGAATCTCAAGATATCCCCTTATGGAGGTAAGGGGCGTCCTCATTTCATGGGAGACATTGGCTACAAACTGGCTCCTTAACTTTGAGAATTCTACCTCCTGCGTATTGTTCTTGGCAAGTATTACCAACTTTATCCCTGGCCCAGCCTTTTTGTCCTTGCCTATTAAGTCACCACGGCTTGTCACAGGAAACACCTCCATGTCCATGTATAGCTCCTCATCCTCGTAGAAGATTAGGTTTTCTCTCTGAGGCTCTAAACTTTCTAAAGCCCGGCTGATAAATTCTTCGAACCGGTTATTATTAAAAATATTGATGGTTTTTCTGCCTACCGCATCCTCCTTGCTGAGATAGAAAAGGCTGGAAAGGCTTTCATTTATACTTACAATTTCCCTATTTTGATCTATGACCATAACTCCATGCCAGATATTATCCACAATATGTTCCATAAGTTTCAGGTTCTGTCTTGCTCCCATTGCAGGAACCCTTTCATTTTTTTTATGGCCGGCTTTAAATCTATGCTGGTATAGGAAAAATATTCCAGACACCACAATGCCTGCAGTAGAATAACTTAATATAATCAACTGATATAAATCCAAAACCTGGGCATTCCCCCTTTTTTGACTAGATTATAACATAACCATATAATCCTGATATAGGGTCCATGGAACAAGTACTTTAGGATAAACAAAGAGCCTCCCTCATCAATAATGGCTGCAGCAAAGAAAGGTTTGTTTGCGCTAGCTTTTATTTCATCTTTTTAAAACAAAACAAAGAGGATGGTATAATAAATGAAAAAAGGAGTTTTATGATACCATCATTTATTTTAAAAAATGGCGTAGAGGTGCCAGCTGTAGGTTTTGGAACTTATTTGATAAAAGACATTGAAGAAATAGACAGATGTATTTGCCAGGCAGCAGATGTTGGATATCGAAGCTTTGATACCGCGATGATCTATTTAAATGAAGAAGGATTAGGTAAGGCGATCAAAAAATGCGGGATACCAAGAGATGAATTATATATCACAACCAAGTTATGGAATGATAGCCATGGATATGATAAAACCCTAAAGTCATTTTATGCTTCATTAAAAAGGCTTGGCTTAGATTATATCGACGAATACCTGATCCATTGGCCAGGCTTAAACGACAGTTTTATTCCAACTTGGAAGGCAATGGAAAAGCTATATATGGAAGGTTTGATAAAGGTTATAGGTGTCAGCAATTTTATAAAACCGGTTTTGATAAAGCTTTTAGACAATTGCGAAATAAAGCCCCTTGTAAACCAGGTAGAGATGCATCCGATCTTTCAGCCTGATGACCTTGTGGCATATTGCCAGAAAAACAATATATTGGTTGAAGCATGGAGGCCGATTGCAAGAGGCAAGCTTAGAAAAGAGCCTCTATTGACAATTGCCAGAAAATATAACAAGACCCCTGCACAAATAAGCCTACGATGGCTTTATGAAAAAAAAGCTAGGTCCCTTCCCAAAACTATACACAGGGAACGCATGATCGAGAACATAAATATTTTCGATTTTGAACTTGAAAAAATTGATATTGAAGCAATAAACGGTATGAATACTTTTATCCGTACAGGTGAATCTCCAGATGAATTTTTCAGTTCTGAAATAGTTTAACCAAAAACCGGAATATATATCCTCTCACCATCTCTTAGGGCAGACTCATGGGCACATACGCCTGATCCCGTCCAATTAGCAGCTATTTCAGCATCAACCTCAGAGTCCCTTCCTTCTATAATTGCACTCAAAAATTCATTGACCATATGGGGATGGGAGCCTCCATGCCCTGCACCTTGAACAAAAGATACATGTCTATCATCCTGGACCTGTTCCCTTAAGGTATATTTTTTTATTTCTTTGGGAAGCAATTCGTCAGTATCAGGAACCTCTAATCTTGTTGCTTTCTCTCCGCCCTCAAAAAGTAGAGGGGATCCATCTTGTACCTGCTCCCACTCAAATGAAAGCCTGTCTCCGTATATATCAAAACTTTCCCTGTACTGTCTAACGGTTTCATATAATGACCGTGTTGCTTCTGCAACAACATCGGAATCTTTTAACTTGAAGGTTGCAGTCTCTACAGCAAAAGGAGACCCGTACTTTTTTGAAAGGTTTTTGCTTATTGAGCCAGAACCATGGCAGACCACTGATTCTGCAGGTTTGCCTGCTAGTGAAAGCAGAGGGGATATAGCATGGGTGCCATACCACATAGGCGGAAAGCCCAGCCAGTAAGCAGGCCAGCCTTCAAGGCCCATGTCCTGCATATGGGAGCCTCTTAGAAATTGTATCTTTCCTAATCTCCCATTTTCAACCAGCTTTTTAACGTATAAAAATTCCCTGGTATAGACTGCTGTCTCCATCATCATATAGACCTTCCCGGTTTTCCTTCTGGCGCTTACTATTGCTTTAAGGTCCTCGATAGTGGTGGCCATAGGTACTGTGCAGGCACAATGTTTGCCAGACTCCAATACCTTTAAAGTCATGTCCGAATGCTCAAGTATCGGAGTTACTATGTGAACAGCATCTATCTCATCTATTTTGAGTATGTCTTCCCATCTGGTATATCTATTTTCTACACCAAATTCTTGTCCAATCGAATCAAGTTTACCTTTATTTCTCTGGCAGATTGCAAATACCTCGGAATCAGGATGAGCCTGATAAATGGGTATGAATTCCTTCCCAAAGCCTAAACCAATAATAGCCACCTTTATTTTTGGTCCCATAATACATCCTTTCAAAATATATTATAAATAACCTATTACATAGGTTGCGGCATAAGTTCCAGTTTAAAGCCCCGGGATGGTTAAACTTCAAGAAATACAAGGTTATTCTTTTGGACCATAACCTGGTTTTTTATATATGGTATCTTCCTTATTTTCAATATCCGGGTAATAAACCTCTTTGAACCAATTTTCCCTTGAAATTTCCTCTATAGCAATAGATACTGCGTCAGCAGAACAGCCGGTGGCTTCCATCATGTCATTTAATATTATATTTGCCAGCCTGTTTTTTTGCTGCTCTGTTTTGCCTGGCCATAGCTTAATAATCACATGAGGCATATACTCCTCCTTAAATTGGAATCGTAATTTTAATATTCTTTGAATCCTAGAACATCTAACTAAGGAATACCTTTAAGATATAAAACCCATAAATCCGTCACAGCATGCAATAAAGGCACCCTTTTTAGATGCCTTTATGACAAGATTATCTCTTAATATATTATTATCCGACCTTTTCTTTAAGGCTCTTACCGGGAGTGAACTTGGGGACTTTCCTGGCAGGGATTTCAATTTTTTCGCCTGTTTGGGGGTTTTGTCCGGTCCTTGCTTTTCTGTGAGAAACCTGGAATGTGCCAAACCCTACCAATGATACCTTTTCCTCTTGAACCAGGGCCTGGGTTATAGCCTCTAAGGTTGCATCCAGTACTGAGCTGGCATCTTTTTTGGACAGGCTGGTCTTCTCCTGTATAGCTTCCACTAGGTCTGTCTTAGTCATCTGTATCCTCCCTTTCTCCTTGGATTTTGAGATATTCTTGAACAAATTTTTATATGCCTGTATCCTCTAGGATATTGACATGCTTGACTAGTAATATTATACATATTTAAATTTACTTTGTAATTAAATTTTTAATAAAATAAAGAAGTATTCGATATAAAAGTTTTTTTGAAAATATAAATAGACCGAAAGGATCGATATGCAAGACGTTTTAAGATATAGAAAAGAAGATCTTGTAAAATATACTATCCGATTTATGGATAAATTAGGAGTACCTGAACAGGACGCCAGGATATTGGCAGATGTTTTAATATCCGCGGATATTAGGGGGGTCAGCTCTCATGGCCTTATAAGGCTTAGCTCCTATTACGGTAACAGGCTGGAAAATAAATATATGGATCCCCGTACGCCCTGGAAAACAATAAAGGAAACCGAAACCACAGAATTAATAGATGGTGGAAATGGGATCGGACAGGTTGTTTCATACCATGCTATGCGAAAATGTATCTCCAAGGCTAAAAAATCCCATGTATCCGTGGTTACTGTAAACCATAGCAACCATTACGGCATAGCAGGCTATTATGCGATGATGGCCCTGGATCATGGAATGGTGGGTATAAGCCTCACAAATTCGCAGCCATTGGTTTCCCCTACCTATGGAAGTTCAGCAGTTTTTGGCACCAATCCAATCTCAGTAGCTGTACCCTCAGAGAGCCAATATCCTTTTGTCCTGGATATGGCAACCAGCACAGTGCCAATCGGCA
>PWSB01000175.1 GCA_003563375.1 Actinomycetota bacterium
GCGGACGGCTGTGGGGTGAAGTCGGGGTCGCAGACCCCTCTGAGCTCGGGGGCTGGGGCGCAGGGGGGCGAGGGAGCAGGGGGGAGCGGCGGTAGCGGGGGCGGTTGGGGTGGCGGACGGCTGTGGGGTGAAGTCGGGGTCGCAGACCCCTCTGAGCTAGCGGGGGGCTAAGGGGCAGGGGGGCCGCGGAGCGGGGGACTGGGGGAAAAGGGCTGTGCGGGGAGGGTGGGGTCGCAGACTCCTCCGAGCTAGGACAAGCGACCGACGCCTTGGGCTAGACTGTGTGGTCCAGTATGGTGGAGATACTCGTATCCTTTTCTGTTCATATACTCGGACACGTCCACGGAACCCGGTGGATGGGACGACCTCACCAATCCCGCCAGCTCCCGCAAGGATTTGGCGGGACCTGGCCTATCGATCTTCTGCAGGATGACAACATTGCCCCGACGCACAAGCTCTACTCGGTCTCCGTCGGACAGAGAGAGCTCATCCGAGAGCCCGCGCGGGATCTGGAGATCCGACCGGTCAGACACTCTCACTGTAACCATCGTCATTCACCTCGGTTTGCTACACTTCAGGACTGGACAGATTATACCAGGGAGTCAAAAAGATAACAACGAAGAGCTTGAAGGTTGAGATCCTTCGACTGCGCTCAGGACAGAGGTTGGCAGGTTGAACGTTGAACGTTGCACGTTGAGATCCCTCGCGCCGCTGCGCCCTGGCTCCCCCGCTGCTCCGCTTCCCTGCCCCCCGCTCCCCCGCTCCCCTGCACCCCTCCTCCCCCGCTCCCCCGCTCCCTAGCTCCCCTGCGCCCTTGCCCCCTTCGCGTCCTTGCGTTGATCCGTTTTGCCAGATCGGTGATGGTCAGGGCGGCGCAGTGGATGGTGATTCCCCCGATGCCAGTGGACTATGGTCCACCTGTCGGCGGGTCATCGTCCTCTACCTGCCTGGCACCCTTCTTTTCGTTAACGGGAGGCACCTCGGTGTCCGGCACCACCGGGGTGCCTCCCCCCACCCAAGGAGAATACCATGTTGAACGCCTGCCACACCCGGCTCCCCGACAAGCTGCTGCTGCTGGTACGGTCCCGCAAGTTCTGGGTGGCCGTCATCGCCATCACCTTCATCGTGCTGGGCCCGCGGGCCGGGATCGAGCAGCACGAGCTGACCGCCGCCGTCGTGACCATCGTCGGCTACATCCTCGGGACCGCCCTGGAGGATGGGCTACGGGCGTAGGAGGGCCGCCGCCATGTTCCCGAGCATTTACCGCCTCGATTCTCTGCTGCTCCTGGGGGTCTGCCGATGACCAAGTCTACCCGCTGCACTGCCACCTGTCGCAACGGCGCCGCATGTCGCGCCTGGGCGGTCCGAGGGAGTGACCCGCCGCGGTGCGTGCATCACGGCGGATCGACCTCGCGCACCGGCGCGCCCAGGGGCAACACGAACGCCGTGAAGCATGGCTTCTACGCCGGACCGCAGCCGCCCGATGGCGTCTCCATCGATGCCATCATCGAGAATCTCTATGAGCGGCAGCTCCGCCTCGACGCAGTCATCGACGAGATCCTGGTCGCCAACCAGGCCTCGCTGGTGGAGCTTACGCATCTGCTGCAACTGCACGGCCAGAACGCGTCGCGCCTGGGCCGGCTGCTGCGCGATCGGCGGGCTCTGTCGGGCGACGCTGCCGATGGGATCTCCGACGCCATCGCGAAGGCGCTGGACGAACTTGGTTCGGAATGGGGGGGGGATCTGTGAAACCTGGACAGGAACATTTAAAGGAGGTGATCCGCAAGCAGAAAGCGCGGATCCGACGGGATGATCCGCGGCCGTACGACGCGGACTGGGGGTGGAAGGTGCGATTGTCGAAGGTGAAGAGGAATGGGACGCAGATTTGCAGGATGAACGCAGATCTTCTCAGATCTTTCTTCACTGCGGCAGTGTGCGGATCAGGGATCCGCCCGGAGCGGGGGATGGGGAGGACGCTACTCCGCTGGCGTTGCGTAGCTCACTACGAACGGGGGGTGGGAGCAGGGGTGACGACCGCATAACTGTAGTCCATCTCGGTCCACGCAGCCTCGAAGGCGATGGGCGAAATGCTCAGCGGACCGTCGTCTATGACAGGGTCGTGTACGAGGACACGTTCCTCGGACGTACCCACCACAACCAGAGCGTGGCCCACGTCTGTTTCCCAGTATGGCAAGAAGTCGGTGCGGATGAAGACAATGACAGGGACATGTCTCTCAAGCCATTGTGCCAGGTCCAGTGGTCTGCCATGCCCATAGTCAATGCACCACCCCCATTGAGACAAGCGCTCAATTGCCGAAGCAGCTACACCCCAAGCCTGATTCCCAAGAGTGCCACCACTTCTTCCTCCGACACGGACTCGCCCCAGTACGCGAGCACCATGCGGGCACAGGCCGCCAGGCACAAACCATCGGACGACTGCGTATAGTGCGGTAATGAGATGACGTCAGTCACTGATGACTGGTCTGTCTGCCCCAGGCGCCTGCCAAGCGGTTCGCGCCAGACGATCAGCCCGTTGCGCTATCTGATCTAAGAGCTCGTCGCTGACTGTGATCTCGCCAAGCGTGGCGTCTACGTCCAATTCTCCGACACTCCCCACACGTCCCCTTGAGGGAAACGTCAGATCCACAGGTACCCGCCAGTACCACCGGTCGGTATAGGTCAACCTGGGTGTGCCGGCC
>PWSB01000122.1 GCA_003563375.1 Actinomycetota bacterium
TTAAAAGACATATCTCCTATACAGGATTTTACCGAGAATATGGCTCTTGAATTTTCAGACTGCAGTTTTGGAGAGATAGTGTTCTCTGCTGATGAATGCAAGCAGAGGGATATGTCCTACACGGCGCCTTTAAAGGTTAAGGCAAAGTTTATAAACAAAGAAACAGGGGAGATGAAGGAACAGGAAGTGTTTATGGGAGATTTTCCTCTGATGACGGGAAACGGTACCTTTATCATAAACGGTACCGAAAGGGTGATAGTCTCCCAGCTGGTTCGTTCGCCAGGTGTTTTTTATGACACGGATATTGATAAAAAAACAGAAAACGAACTATATCTTTGCAAGGTTATTCCAAGCAGGGGTTCATGGATAGAGATAGAGACCGATAAAAAGGGTATTGCTTATGTAAGGATAGACAGGAAAAGGAAGTTTCTGTTAAGCATTTTCCTAAAATCCCTGGGTTTTGGGAATAATCAGGATATTATAGATATGTTTGGGCCCTATGACGGGGAAAACTGCATAAAGAATACCCTGGAAAAGGATTTTACTGGCAACGTAGAAGAGGCGCTTATAGAAATATATAAAAAGCTCAGGCCCGGCGAGCCACCTACAGTGGAGAGTTCCAGCGCGCTTATACATTCTATGTTTTTCAATCCAAAAAGATACGACCTGGGAAAAGTGGGCCGCCATAAGCTAATACAAAAACTTGATGAAGAGATAGATAAAGAAGTATTGAAAAAATTAGAAGCAATAGATAAAAGTATGGAGATCGACCCTTCCGATGAACATATTTTGAACAGCAGGGACATATTTTTGATAATAAAATATTTGGTCCAGCTGATGAGCGGATTGGGAGAAATAGATGATATAGACCATTTTGGAAACAGGAGGATCCGCCATGTTGGTGAACTGATACAGAACCAGGTCAGGATAGGCCTTTCCAGGATGGAGAGGGTGGTAAAAGAAAGGATGACCACCCAGGATATAGAAGAGATCACTCCCAAGACCCTTATAAACATAAGGCCGCTGGTGGCCAGCCTAAAAGAATTTTTTGGCAGCGGCCAGCTTTCACAGTTTTTGGACCAGACCAATCCTCTTGCCGAGATCACCCATAAAAGAAGGCTTTCTGCTCTGGGTCCCGGAGGCCTTAGCAGGGAAAGAGCCGGTTTTGAGGTAAGGGATGTGCATTCTTCCCACTACGGGAGGATGTGCCCTATTGAGACCCCTGAGGGCCCGAATATCGGGTTGATAGGTTCTCTGGCTACTTATGCAAGATTAAACGAATTTGGGTTTATAGAGACACCTTACAGGAAGGTAGAAGACGGCAGGGTAACAGAAGATGTGGTATTTTTGTCTGCGGACGAAGAGGAAAAGTTTGTGATCGCCCAGGCTACAGCCGGCTTGGATGAGGAGGGCAGGTTTACCGAGGACAAAGTGCTGTCAAGATCGGGCGGAGAGGTTATGGCTGTAGAAAAAGGCCTTATTGATTATATGGATATATCGCCCAAACAGCTGTTTAGCGCTGCGGCATCGCTTATACCCTTTCTTGAGCATGATGATGCAAACCGGGCGCTTATGGGTTCGAACATGCAGCGCCAGGCTGTACCAATTATCAATCCCGAGCCTCCGCTGGTGGGTACCGGCATGGAAGGGGATGTGGCCAGAGACAGCGGCCAGCTTATAATAGCTGAAGGGGACGGTGAGGTCACCGGGGTCACTTCTGATAGCATTGAAGTCAAATATGATGATGGAAAAGAAATACAGTATAGGCTTTATAAATTCCAGAGGTCAAACCAAGGCACATGCATAAATCAGAGGCCGCTGGCTGCAGAAGGCCAGAAAGTAAAAAAAGGAGATGTTATTGCTGACGGCCCGGCTACAAACAGGGGCGAGCTTGCCTTGGGGAGGAATCTTCTTTTGGCGTTTATGTCCTGGGAAGGCTACAACTATGAAGATGCCATAATAATCTCGGAAAGGCTAGTAAAGGAAGATATTCTCTCATCAATACATATTTCCAAACAGGAACTTGAGGCAAGGCAGACCAAGCTGGGAGCGGAAGAGATCACCAGGGACATACCCAATGTAGGTGAAGAAGTCCTGGCTGACCTGGATGAGAGAGGAATAATAAGGATAGGGGCTGAAGTCAAACCAGGAGATTTTCTGGTTGGGAAGATCACCCCTAAAGGGGAGACAGAGCTTACTGCTGAGGAGAAACTGCTAAGGGCTATTTTTGGAGAAAAAGCCAGGGAGGTAAGAGACAGTTCGCTGAAAGTGCCCCACGGAGAGTACGGAAAAGTATTGGATGTGCAGATATTTTCAAGGAATAAGGGCCATGACCTGCCACCCGGAGTAAATGAGCTGGTGAGGGTTTTCATAGCCAAGAAAAGAAAGATATCTACAGGTGACAAACTTGCAGGAAGGCATGGCAATAAAGGCGTTATATCTGTTGTCCTCCCTGAAGAGGACATGCCCTATACTGAAGACGGTACACCGATAGACATAATCTTTAACCCTCTGAGTGTGCCTTCAAGGATGAATGTGGGACAGGTCCTTGAGACCCATCTCGGCTGGGCAGCTAATAAAAAATGGGACGGAGAAGACGTTCCTGTTTCTGGGGACGGGAAGGTCTACTGTTCTTCGCCTATTTTTGATGGTGGATCTGAAGCCGAGATCATCGATATCATGAAAAAAGCAGGGTTGCCGGGAAATGGCAAGGCTGCACTCTATGATGGAAGGAGCGGAGAAAAATTATCCGACAGCATAACTATAGGATATGCATATGTCCTTAAGCTCCTGCATCTGGTCGATGACAAGATCCATGCAAGGTCTACAGGGCCTTATTCTCTGGTCACCCAGCAGCCTCTAGGCGGAAAAGCTCAGTTTGGCGGGCAGAGATTTGGAGAGATGGAGGTATGGGCCCTTGAGGCTTATGGAGCAGCTTATGCGCTTCAGGAAATGCTTACCATCAAGTCCGATGATGTGGTTGGAAGAGTCAAGACTTATGAATCAATAGTCAAAGGCGAGAATATCGAAAAGCCTGGAATACCCGAATCCTTTAAGGTTTTGATAAAAGAGATGCAAAGCCTGGGCCTGGATGTCGAGGTGATCTCAGAGGAAGGCAAAGAGGTAGATATTTCCGCTGAAGAGGACGAAATAATGCAGACCGTAAGGGATCTGGGTATTGACTTTGGAAACAATATTAAAAAAGAAGAAGAGGACATTAAAAAGGGATAAAAAAAGATTTTTTGGGAGGAATTTTTACATGGCTATAAATATAGATGTTAATAATTTTGATGCAATCAAGATAGGGCTTGCTTCGCCGGAAAAGATAAGGTCATGGTCTAATGGTGAGGTTAAGAAACCGGAGACTATAAATTACAGGACACTCAAACCGGAAAAGGACGGGTTGTTCTGTGAGAGGATATTCGGCCCTACGAAGGATTGGGAATGTTACTGCGGCAAATATAAAAGGGTCCGTTTTAAGGGAATCATATGCGAAAGATGCGGCGTCGAAGTAACCCGTTCAAATGTCAGAAGGGAGAGGATGGGCCATATAGGGCTGGCTTCTTCTGTTTCACATATATGGTTTTTTAAGGGTGTTCCCAGCAGGATGGGCTATATCCTCGATCTCAGCCCCAAAGACCTTGAAAAGGTGCTTTATTTCGATTCCTATATAGTCACATCCCTGGACAAGGAAAAGATTGAAAATGAGAGAGAGAAACTGGAAGAGACCAAAGAAACAGCAATAAAAGAGGCTGAAGAACTTCATAAGTTAAGGATAGAGGAACTTTTGGCTAACAGGGATGAGATAATTGAAAAATACAGGGATGTGGAGGATCTCCAGGAGCTTAAAGCCATCGATGAGAATATCGGCGGGATGGAAGATATAGACACAAAGGTAAAGAAGATAGAAAAAGAGACCGATGACCTTCTCAAGGAAGAGGAAGACATATACAGGGATGAAGTCGAGCTTATTGGAAGGGCACATACCTTTTTCTTCAATCTGGAGGAAAAGATGCTGGTCTCAGACGAGGCGCTTTTTAAAAAGATGCAGGAGGTCTATACAGATTATTTTAGCGGAGGTATGGGTGCAGAGGCCATCAAGGATCTTTTGAGCAGCATAGACTGTGAGGCTGAGGCAGCAGAACTCAAGGAAATAATAAAGAGTTCCAAGGGGCAGAAAAGGAACAGGGCCATAAAAAGGCTAAAAATAGTATCCTCGTTTATAGACTCAGAAAACAAGCCGGAATACATGGTCCTGGACATACTTCCAGTAATCCCCCCTGACCTCAGGCCGATGGTGCAGCTTGATGGGGGAAGATTTGCAACCTCTGACTTAAACGATCTGTACAGAAGGGTAATAAACAGGAATAACAGGCTTAAAAAACTGCTTGAACTGGGAGCTCCGGAGATTATCGTCAACAACGAGAAAAGGATGCTCCAGGAAGCCGTAGATGCATTATTTGATAACGGCAGGCGGGGCAGGGCTGTGCTCGGCGCTGGAAACAGGCCGCTGAAATCATTAAGCGATATGCTTAAGGGCAAGCAGGGAAGGTTCAGACAAAACCTGCTGGGAAAAAGGGTGGACTATTCCGGCCGTTCAGTAATCGTGGTAAATCCTAATCTGGAGTTATCGCAGTGCGGCCTTCCCAAGGAAATAGCCCTGGAGCTTTTTAAGCCTTTTGTAATGAAGAAGCTTGTCGATGACGGATATGCTCAGAATATAAAGAACTCAAAGACCATGGTGGACAAAGGGGTTAACGAGGTATGGGATGTCCTGGAAGAGGTCATAGAAAACCATCCTGTTCTGCTAAACCGTGCCCCTACGCTTCATAGATTGGGGATACAGGCTTTTATGCCCATACTTGTAGAAGGCAAGGCCGTGCAGATACATCCTTTGGTATGCCCTCCATTCAATGCTGACTTTGACGGCGACCAGATGGCGGTGCATGTGCCCCTGTCCAATGAAGCCAGGGCTGAAGCCATAATGCTTATGATGTCTTCTAAGAACCTGCTCTCACCAGCCAGCGGGGAGCCGGTAGTCACTCCTACTCAGGATATGGTCCTGGGAATATATTACCTGACTTCTGAAAGGGAAGCTAAGACTGAAGCCAAAAGATACTACAGCAATAAAAACAGCGCATACCTGGATTATGATTACGGCTTTATATCCCTGCACACACCCATAATGGTCAAGGAAAACGGCAAGAAGGTAAAGACAACTTTGGGAAGACTTATATTCAATGACCTTCTGCCTGATGACTTCGCTTTTGTAAACAAGGAAGTCAATAAAAAAGAGCTTATATCCATAATCTCTAAGGTAGTAATAAACTATCCCAATGAACAGGTTAGCAGGATACTCGATGCTATTAAAGAAAACGGATTCAAGTATTCTACAAGGTCCGGGCTTACCATAGGTATCGACGATATAATAGTTCCTCCCGAAAAGAAAGACCTGCTAAAAAAAGTAGAGGAAAAGATAGAAAAGATAGAAGGCTACTACAAGCAAGGCCTTATAACTGAATTCGAAAGGCATCAGAGGGTTATACAATTATGGTCTCAGACCAATGAGAAGGTGGCTGATGCCATGGAGCAAAACTTTGACAGGTTCAACCCCGTGTTCATGATGGCTACTTCGGGGGCAAGGGGAAATGTCAAGCAGCTGCGCCAGCTTGCCGGCATGAGGGGGCTGGTGGCAAATGCCCGGGGCGATATCATCGACAGGCCTATTAAGTCCAATTTCAGGGAAGGGCTCACCGTGCTTGAATATTTTATATCTACCCATGGGGCAAGGCAGGGCCTTGCTGATACCGCTTTAAGGACAGCGGATTCGGGATACCTTACCAGAAGGCTTGTGGACGTGGCCCAGGACACTATGATAAGGGAACCTGATTGCGGGACAGAAGACGGAATAAACCTTTATGTGCTTACCCTGGAGGGCGAACCCAATATAAACCTTATAGGAAGGATAAGCCAGGAGGAGATAACAAGGGAAGACAATAAGAAGAAAATTATCGAACCTGGAGAAGAAATTACTGAAAAACAGCGGCAGAAGCTTATACATGCAAATATCGAGAGCCTCAAGGTACGTTCACCTCTTACCTGCGAGAGCGAGCAAGGTATCTGCCAGAAATGTTACGGCAGGGATCTGGCAACTGGAAAAATAGTGGAGATCGGGGAAGCTGTAGGGATCATCGCAGCCCAGTCTATCGGCGAGCCGGGCACCCAGCTTACCATGCGTACATTCCATACCGGAGGGGTTGCTTCTACGGTTATCCAGAGGCAGATCAAATCTCCTGTAAGGGGCCAGCTTGTGCTCTCAGACCAGCTTCTCTCTGAGCTTAATCTTGATAAAAGTGATTTTAGCGAGGATGGCAAGGAGAACATGGAAGTAAATATCGAGCACATACCTCACAAGCTTGTGTTCAAGGTACAGATGGAGAGGGGAGATGTCGTTGATGTCATAATACCCAAGGGCGAGCTCCTTGTCCTTAACAAGAATGTAAACGTGGAAGCCGGGGAGATATTTGCTAAGATAGTGATGACTGCTAAAAGAAAGACCCATGTGCACAAGCATGAGAAGACCTTTGAGGGAATAGACATAACCAGCGGTCTGCCCAGGGTGGTGGAACTTTTTGAAGCCAGGAGGCCCAAGGAGCATGCGATAATTGCTGATGTCAGCGGCAAGGTCCGGGTAGAACAGGTGGATTCCCGTTTCAATGTCATAACCCTAAAAGGCGATGATGGGGAAAATGAAATTTCCTATCAGATGACCACCAGCACTAGACTAAGGGTAAGCGACGGGCAGAAGGTACTTGCTGGAGACCAGCTTACCGAAGGGCCTAAAAACCCCCATGACATATTAAGGGTAGGAGGCATAAAGGCCTGCGAGCAGTACCTGGTAAAAGAAATACAGAATGTCTATAAATCACAGGGAGTAGACATAAATGACAAGCATATAGAGGTAATCGCCAGGCAGATGCTCAAAAAGATCACCATAGTGGATCCTGGAGAAAGCGAGTTTTTACCCGGCCAGCTTGTGGACAGGCTGCATTTTAACAGGGTAAACAAGGATCTTTCTTCCCAGATGAAGGACACAGCCACAGCTTCACAGAACTTGATGGGGATAACCAAGGCTTCCCTGGCAACAGAAAGCTTCCTGGCTGCGGCATCATTCCAAGAGACCACCAGGGTCCTGACCGATGCTGCCCTGGAAAACAAGATAGACACCCTTTCAGGCCTAAAAGAGAATGTTATACTGGGCAAGTCCATACCGGCAGGTACCGGGATGAGCAGATACAGAAGCATCGAGCTTGTGTATCCTGGATATAAGGAAGAAGATGAAGGTGAAATAGAAATATTACAGGAAGGCGGAGCGGAAGATACCCAGGATTTAGAAATAAACTTATAAAAGATTATAAATTGGAGGCATAATAAACAATTGATCATTGACATTTTTAACCTCTGATGATAAATTCTTTATTCGTGTCTCCGGTTTGGAGATTAATAATTCAGTAAAAATTTTGCTTGTATTATTATTTGTTATTTTTTTGAGAAAAGGTAAGGTTTATGCCTACGATTAATCAGTTAATAAGAAAAGGAAGAAAGAAAATAGGTAAAAAGAAAAAGACTCCGGCACTGCAGAGCAATCCCTTGAGGAGGGGAGTATGTGTCAGGGTTTATACCGCCACTCCCAAAAAGCCGAATTCGGCTTTGAGGAAGGTGGCCAGGGTAAGGCTTACTAATGGCGCGGAGGTCACAGCCTATATACCAGGCATAGGGCATAATCTGCAGGAACACTCTATTGTCATGGTCAGGGGAGGAAGAGTAAAGGACCTTCCCGGGGTAAGGTATAAAGTGGTAAGGGGAGCCCTGGATACAGCTGGAGTCGAAGGAAGAAAATCTTCCCGTTCCAGATACGGAGCTAAAAAACCAAAGTAAGGTTTAAGGAGAATTTTAATGGCTAGAAAAGGTACAGCGACTAAAAGGAAAGAAGATATTGTAGATCCTGTCTATAAGAGCAGGATTGTGGCAAAACTTATAAGCAAGGTGCTTCTTTGCGGCAAAAAGAGCAAGGCCGAAAAGATAGTGTATGATAGTTTTAAGATCCTTGAGGATAAGACCAAAGAAAATCCTTTAGAGATATTGGATAAATGTTTGGAAAACGTAAGACCTTTGCTGGAGGTAAAACCCAGGAGGGTCGGAGGAGCTACCTATCAGGTGCCCATAGAGGTACAGTCTGACAGGGCGATGACCCTGGCTATAAGATGGCTTGTGGGATATGCCAGAAACAGAAGGGAAAAAAGCATGGCTCAGAGACTGGCTTCTGAGATACTGGATGGAGCCAGCAATACTGGAAGCAGTGTAAAGAAAAAGGAGGACCTGCACAGGATGGCGGAAGCCAATAAGGCTTTTGCACATTATAGGTGGTAGCAGGGTAATTTTATATGGCAAGACAGGTTTCATTAAAGAATACAAGAAATATAGGGATTACTGCCCACATAGATGCTGGTAAGACGACCACGTCAGAGCGTATCCTCTATTATACGGGAAAGACCTACAAGATGGGAGAGGTGCACGACGGTGCCGCTGTTATGGACTGGATGGTCCAGGAACAGGAAAGGGGCATAACCATAACTTCTGCTGCAACCACCTGTTTTTGGAAGGACCACCGCATAAATATAATCGATACTCCCGGCCATGTGGATTTTACTGTGGAAGTAGAGAGGTCTCTGCGAGTCCTTGAAGGGATGATAGCCATCTTTTGTGCTGTTGGAGGGGTAGAGCCCCAGTCAGAGACGGTGTGGAGGCAGGCAGTAAAATATAATGTACCCCGGATCGCTTTTATAAATAAGATGGACCGTACCGGAGCTGATTTCTTCTACGCTGTAGACATGATGAAAGAAAGGCTTAATGCAAACCCCGTGATAGTCCAGATACCCATAGGCAAAGAGGATGGTTTTAACGGGATCATCGATCTGGTTAGCATGAAAGCTATAATCTATAAGGATGAGATGGGTATAAAATTTGAATTTGAGGACATCCCCGAAGAACTGGTAGAGCAGGCAAATCAGTACAGGCAGGAGCTGATTGAAAATGTCTCCAACTTCAATGACGATATACTTAATAAATATGTGGAAAACATCGACATAGGTGTCCAAGAGCTAAGGTCAGCCATCCGGGATATAACCCTTAACATGGACGGCGTGCCTGTATTTTGCGGTGCCGCCTTTAAAAACAAAGGCGTGCAGCCCCTGCTGGATGCGGTAGTGGACTACCTTCCTTCCCCGCTGGATGCAGGGCAGCCTAAGGGAATAGATATAAACACCGAAGAGGAGGTCCCCAGGAAGGTCTCCGATGAGGAATCATTCTCAGGACTGGTATTTAAGATCACCACCGATCCTTTTGTAGGAAAACTTGCTTATGTGAGGATTTATTCCGGAGTGCTCAAAACAGGGGCCAAGGTATTGAATACGGGTACAGAACAAAAGGTAAGAATAGGCAAGCTTTTGCAGATGCATGCAAACCACAGGGAGGAAAGGGACGAAGTATACTGCGGGGATATAGTTGCTATTGTGGGTTTGAAAAATGCAAAGACAGGAGATACCATATGCGATATCCAGAACCCCATAAAGTTTGAGTCTATAACATTTCCTGAACCCGTACTCTCCATTGCTATTGAGCCCAAGACAAAGGTGGACCAGGATAAACTTTCCAAGGCCCTGAAAAAATTATCAGAAGAGGACCCTACGTTTAAAGTGGGCACCGATGAGGAAACAGGGCAGACAATAATCCAGGGGATGGGAGAACTGCACCTTGAGGTCATAGTGGACAGGCTTTTAAGGGAGCACGGCGTGGATGCCAATGTGGGCAGGCCCCAGGTCTCTTACAGGGAGACTATAACCAGGGAGATCCAGATAGAAGGAAAATACATCAGGCAGAGCGGGGGAAGGGGCCAGTATGGCCATGTCATTGTTAAATTTACCCCTAACGAGTATGGAAAAGGCTTTGAGTTCGAAGACAAGATAAAAGGCGGTAGGATCCCCCAGGAATTTATTAAGCCTGTCAGGGAGGGAATCGAGGATTCCATGCAGAGCGGCGAGCTGGCTGGATATCCGGTGGTGGATATAAAGGCCGTCCTTGTAGACGGCTCATACCATGATGTGGATTCTTCTGAACTGGCTTACAGGATAGCAGCTTCAAAAGCTTTTAGGGAAGCCATGAAAAAGAGCGGCCCCATCATACTGGAGCCTATAATGGATGTCGAAGTGGTCACCCCCGATGAGTTCATGGGTGAGGTTATAGGCGATATCAATGCCAGGAGGGGAAAGGTCACCCAGGTAAACTTGAGAAA
>PWSB01000225.1 GCA_003563375.1 Actinomycetota bacterium
ACATACCAATCAAGTATTAATTTTATGCCATCCTCAAAACCGCAAACATCCACAACCTCTTTCTGGGCAGGCCCATCCCCTATCCCATGGGTAAAGTTTGATTCCCCCTCGGATTTGATCTTATCCAGGTTTGCCTGGCCCAGGGTTTTAATATTATTTTGGTCATCAATGTCAATGATCTTGCTCTTAAGGGAGGTGCTTCCCACATTCCCGATGCCGATAATCATTATTGACCCCTTTCGGTAGATGTTTTAATTATAATAGCCAAAAAGCAACTAAATTATATTATTTTTTATGCTTTTGCTCAAACACTAACAGATATGTTCTCAAGGATAGAGCGGAGGGGATTATATATACCCTCAAATATCCGGCTGTTGGATTTATTGGAAAAAATATTTAAAAATTGTAAGATATAAGTTAACGAAAAGAGGGTAGGCTATGGCAGGAATAATTTTTTTAGATAATGCTTCCACAACCAAGGTAGATGACAGGGTATTTGAAGCAATGACCCCTTATTTTACCCAACAATATGGAAATCCGGCAAGCCTCCATGACTTGGGCCAGTCAGCCGAAGACGCAGTGGAAGGGTCAAGAAGACATGTAGCCTCGTTGATAGGAGCCAAACCCGAAGAGATATATTTTACCTCATGCGGTACAGAATCCAATAATTTTTCATTGTTCGGCCTGGCCAAATCCCTTAAAGGCAGGGGCAGACATATAATATCTTCAAGCATTGAACATATATCCATACTAAACCCATTAAAGGACTTAAAAAAAGAAGGTTGGGATCATACCCTTCTCCCTGTGGATGAATATGGTTCTGTAAGCCCTGAGGATTTGAAAAAAGCAATCAGAGAAGATACTGCCCTGATATCCATAATGCATGCAAACAATGAAGTGGGAACCATACAAAACCTTGAGGACCTCGGTAAAATAGCCAGAGATAACGATATAACTTTTCATAGCGACGGAGTAGCTTCAGCAGGAATAATCCCAGTTGATGTAAAAAAGCTTGGAGTCGACTCTTATAGTTTTACTTCCCAGCAAATGTATGGCCCTAAAGGAGCCGCAGCCCTTTATGTCAGGAAAGGCTTGAGAATAAAGCCTTACCTTATTGGGGGTACCCAGGAAAGGGGAAGAAGGGCAGGCACAGAAAATGTCCCTGCAATCGTAGGGTTTGGCCAGGCAGCCAGAATAGCAAAACAGGAGCTTGGAAAAAACGCAGCATATCTTGAAGGGTTAAGGAATGCTATGATCGAAGGGATTATGGCTGGCATAGATAATGTTAAATTAAATGGACATCCCCAGAAAAGACTCCCGGGCAATGTCCACGTAAGCTTTGAATATATAGAGGGAGAATCAATACTTCTTCTCTTGAATATGGAAGGAATAGCAGCTGCAAGCGGCTCATCCTGCGTGTCCCAGGCTTTAAAAAACAGCCAGGTACTCATTTCAATGGGACTTAGCCCTACCACGGCTCAAGGTTCTGTCTTGTTTTCATTGGGGAAATTCAATAAAAGGCAGGAAATTGACAAGACTTTGGAAGTACTTCCTCCTATAATTGAGAAGTTAAGAAAAATGTCTCCCTTATACAAAGAAAGCTAAGAAAAGAGGTTATATGGTTACATACAGTAAAAAAGTTATGGATCATTTCATGTCACCCAAGAATGTCGGAGAAATAGAGGACGCAGATGGTGTTGGGGAAGTGGGAAATCCTACTTGCGGGGATATGATGACATTTTATATCAAAGTAAAGGATGATAGATTAGATGATGTTAAGTTCAAGACTTTTGGCTGTGGGGCAGCTATAGCGGTCTCCAGTATGGTAAGTGAACTGGCTATGGGCAAATCCCTGGATGAAGCTTTAAAGATTTCAAATAAGGATGTCGCCCATGAGCTTGGTGGATTGCCCAAACAAAAGATGCATTGCTCTAATCTAGGCGCAGATGCACTACATAAAGCGATCCAGGATTACAAAAAAAAGAAAATGGAATAGGAGAGGATCATGGAAGATAAAAAAGAGATCAAATGCAAATGCCCCTATTGCGATGCAAGCATAGAGGAAAAAGAATCACCTATATGCCAAGTCTGTAAAATAAGGATTATCCGTTGTGTGGAATGCGGTAATTTAGTTTCTAGCAATATAGAAAAATGCCCAAAATGTGGAGCCCAGGTATGAATGAAATAAAAACAGACCACGACCTCGACTGTGTGGGCTTGTATTGTCCGGTACCGATATTTGAGGCCAGGAAAAAAATAAATACTATGCAAGACGGGCAAGTACTTAAGATGATAGCAGATGATCCTGGCTCTGAAGCAGATATAAAAAGCTGGTCAAAAACAACTGGAAACAAACTTTTAAAGGTGGACAGAGAAGGAGATGTGTTTATTTTCTATATCAAGAAAACAGCTAGGTGATTGTGAAAATTTATCGATCCAAGTTACAACTATTCAAAGATCAGGCTTATATAACCTCTAGGTTTTAACTGATTCAACAAGAAATTCAATTTCTGCACCCCGAAGACACAATAACTTATAGTATAAGTATCTTAAATGATTTGCCCTCAAAGATGTATAGTATTATAATATTTATTTCTCTGGGGAGTAGTCTAGTGGCAGGACATGCGGCTCTGGACCGTAGGGCGGAGGTTCGAATCCTCCCTCCCCAGCCA
>PWSB01000134.1 GCA_003563375.1 Actinomycetota bacterium
ATTTTCCAATCATGAGTTTCCTGAGGGCATATTGGTTTTCTATCTATCCCTGATATCAGCCCTGCCAGCTATTTCAAGGAGATATAATGCAGCTTCAATATTGTTTTGGGCACACTCTTTGATTTTTTTGGGATTAAACCATTCGAAAGGGTCAAACCAAGTGGAAGGCTTTATCAGGCTGAGCTCCCCTTTGGAGGTCTCCAGCAAAAAAGATAATGTATTATGCCTTTCATATAATTCATCTTCCAGGCTTCCTCCCAGCCTGTAAAACCAGCTTAACTTCCTTAACTTATAGTCTCCACACAGCCTTTTTTGCATTTCCTTTCCAATTGTTAAAAATAATCTATGGTCCTTTGTATTTTTTTTAGTGTGTCCATATGGGTAATTTATTAGACCTGTAAATGAATGCAATGAAAGGGATAAAGCAAAATCATGCCTTTGGATGAATTTTTTTACCGCTTTTGTCTCAGGTTCCGATAAGGGGTAAGGGCCAGGATAAAAAAACCATTTATTCCATTTATTTAGTATCCCACTGCTGCTGAATCCCACGCTAAAATTCCTGTTGAGGTCTACACCTTTTGCGTTTTTCCTTTTTTTTTGGGCAAAACCGTCTGGGTTTATTATGGGTATAAACCAGGACTCTCTTTTTCTTACCAGGAAAGTTATGTGCTCGTCTTTACCATAACCACGAGTGAGTCTTCTAACCAGCTCAAGAAGTACTTCCAGCCCTATGACCTCCAGGCCATGGATGAGGGAGGTAAACAGTACCTTGGGATTTTTATCTTTATGGGGGTCCCCAGAAATCTTCAATGCTAATAGATCCCTTTTCTGGTGGCTTTGCCCTATTTTTTCTATCTTGACTATGTAAGGATATTTTTTTTGAATATCCATGACCTCAGAGAGTACAGCCTCATAGTTATGGTATTTTGTTTTTTCTGCCATTTTGTACCTAAATAAATTTTTATCCTTTGAAACTACACTAAAAATAAATAATTGAATTGTAAAGGAAGCAGCAAAAAGGCATATAAGCTGTAATCATGTAAAGTTTGTATACCCTGGCCCTCTTAATTATAATTAGGGTAGGAAGCCTTTTATTACAAGGGAGGACAGATTTGTTTGCAGACAGGAAAGATGCCGGAAGAAAATTAGCCAAAGCATTGGATGGCTATAAGGATAAGGACGTTATCGTCTTGGCGGTCCCCAAGGGCGGGGTTGAAGTCGGTTTTGAGGTTGCAAAGCATCTCAATGCTGATTTTTATTTGCTTATTTCCCGCAAGCTCCCTTTCCCATATAACCCTGAATCAGGGTTTGGGGCAATTTCAGAGGATGGAAGTACCTTTATATTTAATGAGGCCGCCACCTGGCTGTCGGCAGGAGAGACAGAAGAGATAAAGGAAAAACAGATACAGGAGATTAAAAGAAGGATAAACAAGCTCAGAGGGTCCAAACCTCTTCCCGATATTTCCAACAAGACCGTTATACTTGTAGATGACGGCCTTGCCATGGGTTCTACAATGAGGGCTTCCATAAAGTACTGCAGGAACCAGAGAGCAGGCAGTATAATCGTGGCTGTGCCCGTTTCCTCCATGCGGGTCTATAAAGAAATTTCGAGGATGGTAGATGAAATAGTGGTCCTTGAGATGCCCCCCGATTTCATGGCTGTAGCACAGGTTTATGAGAACTGGTATGATGTGTCAGATGATGAGGTGGTTGATATAATGAGGCAATGGGAAAGATTTAAGCAAGGAAATTAATTATCCTCTCTCTTTATGATAGAATTGATACGTTTACTATATTACAGATTGTATTAAAATGATCCTTCGCTTTCCGGGAACCAGAGGTGAAATTGAAGAGAGCAACCAATACCATAGGTACCACTCTTCATTAGTGGTACAATCCAAAAAAGCCAATATATTAATAGATTTTGGCACCAAGCATAACCCGGCATTAGAGGATGAGATAAATTATTTTAATGCCTTGCTTATTACCCATGCCCATCCAGACCATTATATCTGGACCAAAAAAGAAATGGCCATAGGCATACCGGTTTTTCTTACCAAAGACACCCTTGCATATTCCAAAAGGAGCCCGAAGAATGTCAAAATAATTGAGGAAGGGATAAAATTTAAGATAATGGACCTTGACATAATAGCCTATAAGGTCATCCATTCCCTGCGGTGTCCCGCGGTATGCTATAAAGTTATGGGTAGCAAAAGTATCGTATATGCACCTGACCTTATCGATACAGAGGAGGATAAGGCTAAGGTATTTAAGGATATCGATGTGCTTATCGCAGACGGATCCAGCCTGTATACTAACATGGTTAGGAGAAAGGATGGCAAAATATTTGGCCATACAAGGGTAAAGACCATAATTAACTGGTGCAAAAAATATAGTATCCCAAAACTGATTGTGACCCATTGCGGTAAACAGATAGTGAGCATGGAAAAAGAAAAACTGGCTGGGAAAATATTGGAGTATTCCCAGGAGGCGGTAGATGTAGAGATTGCAGTGGACGGTTTATGCAGAAAGATATGAAAATACTTTATAATTTTGGCTAAAAAGGAGTGAATAGTTGAAGACTATACTTTGCTACGGGGATTCAAATACTTTTGGCTACATGCCTGCAGAAGATTATAGGGTAGG
>PWSB01000143.1 GCA_003563375.1 Actinomycetota bacterium
GCAGACCCTAATATCCGTAAAGCGGTCAACGTAGCTGTTGACAGGAACGCATTAGTGGAAGGAGTCCTTGAGGGTTTCGGCACACCGGCTTATACGGTTTGCGACCGTATGCCGTGGTGGAACCCGGAGGCAGTGATAGATGACGGTGACCATGAACAGGCTAAGAAAATATTGGACCAGGGGGGTTGGGTAAAATCAGAGGATGGGATATTGGAAAAACAAGGCTTAAAGGCCAGTTTTACATTGGTTTATCCAGCAAGTGACCAGGTAAGGCAGGCCCTGGCATTAGCCGCATCAGATATGGTAAGGCCTCTTGGCATTGAGATTAAGGTGGAGGGAAAAAGCTGGGATGAAATCTCGACCATGATGTATTCCAATGCAGTTCTTTTTGGGTGGGGCAGCTACGATCCCCTGGAGATGTATAACCTTTACAGCAGTAAAACCGCGGGGATTGATTGGTATAACATCGGTTTTTATTCCAACCCCACGGTCGACCAATACCTGGATAATGCACTTCTAGCCACCAGTGAAGAGGAAGCGATAAGGCAGTGGAAAAAAGCACAATGGGATGGAAACACTGGGTTTAGTGCTTTAGGGGATGCGCCCTGGGCCTGGCTTGTAAACCTCAACCACCTGTATGTTGTAGACAAAAACCTGGATATTGGAAACATAAAAATACAGCCTCACGGACATGGCTGGCCGGTAACTGATAATATTGTCGAATGGAAATGGAAAAACTAGTTTTTTAAAATAAGAAAAATGCAGCAGCTAACTGGTATTTTAAAATTTACCTTTACTAAGACAATAAGGATAATATTTCTGTTGCTGATGTTATGCCTCCTCTCTTTCTGGATGGTAAGCAACTCCCCGGTTGATCCGGTAAGAGCTTATGTCGGCGCTGATATGACCAGGGTCAGCCCGGAACAGCATGAAAAGATCGCGGAGTACTGGGGCCTTGACAGGCCTCCACTAGAACAGCTGCGTAGCTGGTCTTCCGCAGTCTTGAGAGGCGATCTGGGCACATCTATGATATTCAGGAAACCGGTCATCGATGTAATAAAACAGAGGTTTGCTGCTTCACTTGCTTTGATGGGCACTTCATGGCTGCTATCGGGTATTTTTGGATTCCTGCTCGGGACCACAGCAGCGATGCTTAAAGGAAGCTGGGCCGACAGGTTCATAAAATGGTATTGCTTGACCATTGCATCGACTCCTACATTTTGGCTGGGCCTTTTGTTTTTAATCGTCTTTGCAGTCCAATTGGGCTGGCTTCCGGTGGGATTGAGTGTACCTGGCGGAGTACTTGCAGAAGATGTCACCTTGATAGACAGGTTAAGGCATCTATTGCTGCCTGCCTTGACCCTTAGCGCCGTGGGTGTGGCAAATATTGCCCTGCATACGCGGAGCAAGCTCATTGATGTCATGCAGAGCGACTATGTTCTTTTTGCAAGGGCAAAGGGGCAGAAAAACTTATCCATATTAAAAAGGCACGGGCTGCGCAATATTGCCTTGCCGGCTATCACATTGCAGTTTGCGGGTTTCAGTGAATTATTTGGGGGCTCGGTGCTAGCTGAGCAGGTATTTTCTTATCCAGGCTTAGGGCGAGCTACAGTTCAAGCAGGACTGCAGGGAGATATCCCTTTGCTGCTTGGAATCGTTATCTTTAGTTCCATATTTGTTTTCAGCGGAAACCTCATTGCAGACTTGATCTACCGGGTCATTGACCCCAGGATTAGACTGGGAGGAAAATCCTTATGAATGAGTACCACCTTTCCCTAAAAGAGAATAAAGGTCTGGGCCAGCTTTTTAAACTAAACAGGCGAAAAAGCACCATATTGATCATCTTGCTTACCGCAATTTTACTCTTGAGCATAGTCGCAGCAAGCACGGTTATAGATGATACAAGGTTAGCCACAAATCTGGAATATAAGAATGCGCCACCCTCCCTGTCCAATCCTTTTGGTACTGACTGGCTGGGAAGGGACATGTTTGTGCGGACAATAAAGGGCCTTTCATTAAGCATAGGCATAGGCACATTAGCAGCTACTGTAAGCGCGCTCATAGCACTTATATTGGGAATATCAGCGGCTACCATGGGCAGAGTCGCCGACGCTTCTATAACCTGGCTGGTAGATCTTTTTTTAGGGGTTCCCCATCTTGTAATTATAATATTGATAGCCTTTACTTTGGGAGGGGGTATAAGGGGGGTGATTGTGGGTATAGCATTGACACACTGGCCTGCTCTGACCCGTGTCGTAAGGGCAGAAGTGCTCCAGATAAGGAACGCTGAGTTTGTACAGATGTCAAGGCATTTGGGAAAATCCCGCTTCTGGATAGCGTCAAGGCACATCTTCCCTCACTTGATGCCTCAATTTTTAGTGGGGCTTATCCTTTTGTTTCCGCATGCTATCCTGCATGAAGCGGCCATCAGTTTTCTAGGATTTGGTCTTTCCCCGCATCAACCAGCTGTGGGTATTATTCTGTCAGAATCTATGCGTTATCTTTCGACAGGTATATGGTGGCTTGCTTTTTTCCCTGGAATTGCACTTCTTGTAACCGTTAGAGCATTCGATGTGTTAGGCAACAATATGCTTATGCTGGTAGACCCCCATAAGGCGCATGAATAAATATTTATAATAA
>PWSB01000071.1 GCA_003563375.1 Actinomycetota bacterium
GGAAGGACCACTTCCATGCCGTTGACATAATCCTCGGTGACCCCGTATTTCAATCCCCTGAGGCCGCCGGCGTTTTCAGCTATATTTCCCCCTATGGTAGAACTTTTAAGGCTTCCCGGGTCAGGGGGGTAGAACAGCCCGTATTTAGAGGCCGCCCTGTCTACCTCTTCGGTTATGATGCCTGCCTCCACATCTATTAAAAGGTCTACCGGATTTATATCCAGTATCCTGTTCATGTGCACGATGACAAGCAGTATGCCCCCGTTGACTGCAAGGCATCCCCCGCTTAACCCTGTAGCGGTCCCCCTTGGGGTTACCGGTATGCCCTCCTGGTTGGCAAATTTGAGTATCCCGCTTATCTCTTCTGCACTTTTAGCCTGAACCACCACATCGGGCATGTATTCCAAACGGGTAGAGTCGTAACTGTAAGTTATCCGGTCCTCCACCTCGGTGATAACCGATTCTTTTCCTACTATCCCTACAAGTCTTTCTATTTGTTTTTGTTTCATATCAAAACCCATATAATAATGTTATTGAATTTTAAATTAATTACCTGTTATTTTTCCAGGCGGGGTATGACATAAGGCCCTTCAGGAATAACCGTTATGCTGGCCCCTTTCCCATACCTGGCAAAACCTTCCTCTAGGGCCTGCCCCAAAGAATCCACAAGCTTTAAGGTATTGGCAGGGATGGAATGTCCGCATTTTAACACACAATCACTGAAAAGGTAAATATCAGCTTTTTTCCTGGCCTTGGCAAGCTCCTCAAGCTCCCACTGGTCCAGCTTAAAATAATCTGTATTGCATATACGGTCCATAAACCCTTCCAGGTCCTCCTCGCCAGTGACCAGCTCGGTAAATTCAAGGCTCCCTATCTCCTCAATGCATTTTGAGGCTATAATTATCATGCCTCCGGGCTTTACCGCCGGAAGGCAGCCCACCATCCCCTTTACCGCCTGGTAAAGGTTTACGTCCAATGGATGGCCTCCCCCGGTAGTGACCACCATATCAGCCTCTTCTTTTACCGCTACCGCCGAACTTGCAAGGCAAAACTCCGCCCCCTTCCTGTGGGCGGCAACCATTTCCCCGCTAAAGACCCCGGTCACCTGCTTTTCCTTGTCTATGGTCACGTTTACTATAAAATCAGCTCCCGCCTTTCTGGCTATCTCAGTGGCTTCCTCATGAAAAGGGTTCCCGTCAAGTATGCCGGTAGAGGCATTGGGAGACTCCAGTATGGCAGGACCGTGAAAGTGCTTGAACATATCCATATAGCTGATCCCCGGGCAGACCGATTTGCGGCCTCCGGAAAAGCCGGCCATAAAATGAGGCTCGATAAGGCCGGTGAGTATCTTAAAGTCCGCATTAATATAATTTTTATTTAAAATGATAGGGGTGCCTTTTGCCGTCTTTCCTATATGATGGCAACCGTCCCTGTCC
Source organism: Actinomycetota bacterium (assembly GCA_003563375.1). Classification (GTDB taxonomy): domain Bacteria; phylum Actinomycetota; class Humimicrobiia; order Humimicrobiales; family Humimicrobiaceae; genus Halolacustris; species Halolacustris secundus. The sequence goes on from PWSB01000071.1 coordinate 1,437, forward strand.
CTGGCTTCATGGTTTATTATCCTGTATTTTTTGGACACTTCCTGCCCGACCAGCCCCTCAAGCTCCTTTCCCACGTTTGGCCTGTGGAGCCCGGTGGCAACAAGAATGGTGACCGCCTCCGGACCGATGCCATAGCTTTCGATCTCCGCCAGCAGGGCGTCAAGGATCAAATCGGTGGGCACAGCCCTTGTGGAATCCGATATAACTATGCATATATCCTTCTTGTTCTCAATAAGGCTTTGCAGGGGAGGGCTTCCTATGGGAGACCTTATGCTTTCAATTATCCTGGCCCGGGGGTCTTCAAGGGGGGGCGTGGGTTTGGTCTCCAGTATATGGATTATGTTTTCTTCGGGTATGTCTGCTTCAAGTTTGCTTTTTCCGTAATCCAGTCTTACTTTCATATTCCTACATTATAGTCCTGTAAAGATCCTTATGGGGCGAGGGTATGACCCTGTAGTCTACCAAAAAGTCATTTTCACCTGGATAGGTTATGGCAGCGGAAACCGCTTCTTTAACAGAAGACACATCGCCGTTTAGGACCAGCATGTTCTTGCCTCCAAGCGCCCTGGCAATCCTTATCTCCACAAGGTCCACCGCCGTGGCTTTTACAGCCCTGTCAGCAGCGACCATAATAGACGGGGAAGTAAGGGTCTCCACTATTCCTATGGCTCTGGCCTCCCCTACCTCCGAAGCCTGGTTTAAGGCTGAAAACAGCTGGGGGTACACATTTGAAATAGCGGCATGGTCGATTATAAAGGTCTCGCTTTCCTCTACTATGACACTCAATGAATTGGAGACAGCAGATACACTGCCGGCAAATATGATATAGTACTTTCCCGGGCAAATGGTCCTGGCATCCATGATCCGGACATCTGATGCCTTGACTATGATATCCACCGCGCCTATCCCAATGGCAATGCTCCTAAACTCGACTATGCCGATAGACTTTTCCATCAGATCTTTTTCCCTTATTTAGTATTTTTTTTCTGGCCGCCGCCCTTGGATTTCCCTTTAGGCTTGGGTGTCCTTTCCTTGGGCACAGTTCCCCTGCCTGAGCGCACCATCTTTCCAGATATTAACTTCTGCAGCTCTTCATGCGGCCTGGGTATTATATGTACGCTTATGATCTCTCCTACCCTCTTGGCTGCAGCAGACCCCGAATCCACAGCTGCCTTGACCGCGCCCACATCACC
>PWSB01000238.1 GCA_003563375.1 Actinomycetota bacterium
AATATTTACTTTAAACAAAGAAGTAACTGTCTTATAATTTAAAAATATATTATTGACATATTATTTATAACAGTAAATTATCCTCCAGAGGTTTTTATGTCTAAAGAAAACAAATAATCAGGAAATCGTAATATCAGAAGCCTATGATGATACTTATTCCAATATTAATTTTTTCATAAAATTAAAATGGCGAATTTATCTACCACAGAGAAACAAATATTAGAAAAACTTTTTCAGATGGAAAGTGGGTATGTTCTTAATTTTTCTGACCGTGCTATGGGTGAGTTTTTCAGGGACGATGTCGGTATTGATATTTATAATGAAAAATATAATTATGCCACTGGTTCTAAGGCAAACAGGATGCGAGGTTTTTGGCTAAAGGCCGACAATAAACTTGTTGGCTTAAGCATTATTAAACTCATTGATTATATCAAAACACAAATTCTTATAGAAAATTTCAAAGATAAAGATTTTCCTTCAAGCAGAATAAGAGCCGCAAGGGAAATTGCTGAAAACCTCATAGGTGAAAAGATTATAAGAGAAAGTAAATCTCAAGCAACATTTATAGATGGAAATATCAAGATCAAATTACAAAAAGATATTTTTGATCATGTACAGAAGCTGCTGAATGATGGGCATTATTTTAATGCTGTAGAAGAATCTTATAAGATTGTCAGAAAAAAATTGAAAGATATAACAGGCAAAGAAAGAGCCACAGATGCCTTCAATAGCAAAAATTACGAAAAAATATTTGGTCATTTACCTAGAGATGAAGCAGAAAAAGACTTTTTTGAAGGAGTAAGGTTTTTGCATATGGCTATTCAATTTTTAAGAAACGAAAAATCACATACACCAGCAAGTAAAATAGATAAAAATTTAGCCATTCATTATATTGCGTTATCTAGCTTAGCATATGATTTGATAAATAGAAAAAACGATTAATGAAGTCATGATTTTCACTCTAATTTTTTTAACAAAAGGAATTATTCAAGACATTACTAAGGTTCTTTGGTTTAAAATATTCATCAATCTCTACCCTCAACCCGAATGGACCTTCTAACTCTAATAGTTCAGAGAATAAAAAATAACCAAATTCTTTTTCAATGCCAATAACATAACCAAAGAAAGTATCATCTCCGTCAAATTCCATTGCATACCAGGTCCAGTAACTCCAGGGCGTAAAAAACTTTATAAAAGCAATAGCCTCCATACCCTTATCACTTTGAGATCCTAATGGAGGTATCTTTTCCAATAGTTCTTGTAACTGCAAATTCATGAAACTATTCTACAATAATATATGTATTTATGCAAATACATATATTATCTTCAGTATCAATCCGCACACAAGACTTTTGCCTGTTTTAGGACAGTTTCAGTAGCCTTTTTCTGTCTGTCGGGTGGGTAGTTATATTTTCTTAAAATTCTTTTAACTAAAACACGTAATCTAGCTTTGACATTTTCTCTTAAAGTCCAGTCAATGGAAACGTTCTTCTTTATGATCTCAGCCAGCTCTTTAGCAATCTTTCTCAGCACTTCGTCACCGAGTTCTCTAACAGCACTTTCATTTGCTTCAAGAGCATCATAAAAGGCAAGTTCATCTTCGCTAAAATTTAGTTCTTTTTCTCTGTCCTTAGCCTTGTTTATCTCTTTTGCTAGCTCAATCAGTTCCTCGATAACCATTGCAGCAGTTATGGTCCTGTTGTTATATTTTTGCACTGTTTTTTCAAGCATCTTCGAAAATTTATCTGACTCTACCACATTTTTTCTATGTTTTTCTTTTATTTCGTCATTTATCAATTTTTTTAAAAGCTCTACTGCAAGGTTTTTATGCTTAATCTTTTTCACATCTTCAAGAAACTTATCAGATATTATAGAAATCTCAGGTTTCTTCAGACCAGCTTCGGCAAAAACATCAATTACACCTAATGGCACAGTTGCTCCAGACACTATTTGTTTTATGGCTATATCCAGATCTTCATTTCCATAACCACCATTGCCACTATCCGTGTTTTTAATCCTAACCCTGACAGCCTGGAAAAACCCAACCTTATCTTTTATCTTTAAGGCTTCATCGCGGGGAACAGCAAGAGAAAAGGCTTTGGATAGTTCATTTGAATATTTTAAGAACCTCTTCTTTCTTTCTTCATTTTCTAGAATAAAATCCATTGCTGTCAGTATGAGCTCACCTTTTTGCCTTATATCCATATTTTCTAAATTATCATAATCTAATCCATCCAATATTCCCTTAACTATTTCATATTTTTCCTGCATAACCGCCACAGCCTTATCCTTATCAAGAACAGGTTGTCCCCTTCCCCCGCTCTCTGTGTATCTTGATAATGCAAGCTTTAGTTCATCGGCAATACCCAGATAATCAACTATAAGACCCCCGGGTTTATCCTTATATACTCTATTAACCCTGGCAATAGTCTGCATAAGACCATGACCTTTCATAGGTTTATCAATATACATTGTGTGAAGTGGTGGCACATCAAAACCTGTAAGCCACATATCCCTGACAATTGCAATATTAAATTCATCTTCCGGTTCCTTAAACCTTTCAGCTAAAAATTTTCTGGTGGCTTTATTATAAATATGATCCTGCATTTTAATCGGGTCTGATGC
>PWSB01000077.1 GCA_003563375.1 Actinomycetota bacterium
AGGATAATGTTTTTGGGGCCATTGGGTATCATATGGTATAAAGCATGCCGCAAGGGTATAGACAGCCAGGCGGTCTCTTGCAGCAGACCCAATATTCTGGCAAAAAACTTTATGCTCCACTGGAGCATATACATAATCTCCTATCCTATCTTGGTTCTGTCCACTGCCTTGTTTATTATCGGTCCCGGTTACATGTTTGTGGGAGGGCTTGCCTTATTGCTGGAATTTAGGACGGTTTTTCTATTTTTTCTAATCTACATCTTCATTGCCTGGCTTATCCCTGTAGGTGTGAGCGGCATCATATCCCTGGCTACCAAGCCTGCCGGTAACTAAAAGTTAAAGGTTTTCTATAATGCTAAGATCACCTGTTTTTGCTGATGAGAGCACAGAACCCATATACCTGTCTATAATCCCGGGAGCCAGTGGTACTGGCATGCTTTTTAGCTTCATCTCCAGCTGAGGGTCCTTTGCTGCTTTTAAAGCTTTGGCGATGGCCGCATCATTAAAGCCTTCAAGCTGGCCGAGGGTGGTGGGAAAACCGATGGACTTGTAAAAAGATATGATCCCCCTAGCCACTTCTTCACCCAGCATCCTCGGTACTAGATCACCCTCTAGGCTTATAAACCCTTCAAAGATATGGGCAAGCTTTCCTAATTTTGCTGAAATTGCAGGAGCGTAGAATACGGTATAGTAGGGGTTAAGTATTGCACAAGCCCTGCCGTGGCTTGCAATATCCACCATTGAAAAACTATTTAGGTGGGCGCCGCTTGTGTTTCCAAGCATAAGCGCATAGCCTCCAAGGTCGGTGGCAAGGGCGATGGCTTTACGGTATTCTAAATTCTGCAAATCTTCCAGCAGCAGAGGGAGGCGGTCCACTATCATGGCTATCGAGGTAAGGCATACATCCTGGGCAAGCCGGTCATCCCCCAGGCCATAGTATATTTCCAATGAATGTGAAAATCCATCCAGTGCTCCGTCGATGGTAAGTTCCCTTGCCATACTTTTTGTGACAGAATAATCGAACACAGCCCGGTCAGGTACAATACTCTGGTCAGATATTAATTTTTTTTGGCATATGTCTGTATAGGTAACAACAGCATTTTTACTAAGATGTGAACCGGAGCCTGAATTAGTTTGTACAGCAACCATGGGATAAAGGGCTTTAGAATCCCTATCCAGGGCTTCTTTTACCTTGCCCTGGCCCAAATAAGGTCCCAGGTCTTTTGTGCCCAGAGACGCACCGATATTTGCAGCCTTTGCACAGTCAATTGCAGAACCCCCTCCCACACATATTATGACCTGGGGATCGGTATCCCTTAAGGCCTCTGACATGGCCGCCACATCCCGGACAGGGGTGTCTGGTGCGGGGGTGTCCAGTATCTTTTTGCAGCTTATGCCGTATCTTTTTAAGGCCTTATCGATACTTATCCTCAATCCCTTAGCCCAGCCTGCAGAAGAGATTACAAGCAGGGCGTCTTTTCCAAACTGTGAAGCATACCTGCCGGTATCACCCAGGCATCCTATTCCAAAACTGTAGCTGTCTTTCTTGTAATCCCTCAATAGCTTTGAAGCTTTTTGGATCATGTCTTGCATAGCCCGTCCCCCCTGCTTGGCCTTTTTTTAAAGTATATCCGATTTTTTCTATTCCTTAAAGACAGGTATGTGCTAAAATTTGTTCAAGGATAGAAAGGGTAGGTCATGCTAAATACCGGTGAGGATACCATAAAAATATCTGTAATAGGGGGAGGAAACCTTAAAACAGACTGTGAAGAATATAATATGGCATTCCAGGTGGGTAAAAATATTGCCGGCAGGAAAGCCATACTGGTCTGCGGGGGGCTTGCCGGAGTCATGGAGGCAGCCTGCAAGGGCGCTAAAAGCTTAGGGGGCCTGACTATCGGCATCCTTCCCACCACTGAGGCATCGAGTGCCAACAGATGGGTGGACATAAAGATCCCCACCGGGCTTGGTTCACAAAGAAACGCTTTGGTTGTACTGGCATCCGATGCAGTCATCGCCATTGACGGGGCAGAAGGCACCCTATCAGAAATAGGTTTTTGCCTTATCTACAAAAAACCCCTGGTGGGCCTCAAAACCTGGGATATCAAGCCCTATAGAAGTATCCCCTATATCATGCAAACCGCTGCCACCCCCAGGGAAGCGGTAGATATGGCCTTTAGCCTTGCTGCCAAATGATTGGTAACCATTCATTTAAATATTTTGACATAGTTAAGCTGTAGATTGGAAAGGGACGAGTTCAGATTTTCCTTTTCTTGTGCATTCAATTCATCTGATACTACGTTTAACAGGCAGTTGAATGCATCCACAGCCAATTTCGCATCGGTCTGGTTTTTGAACCTGTCATTGGTCCCTTCGGGCAGGCCCATCTTCTTATAAGCCAGGCTGGAAAGGGACATCATCATCTGAGTCAATATGTCTTTTGTACTAAGCTTGTCTATCTCTTCCTGAAGTTTCTTTAAAACCTCTTCCTGGTCCTCTTCTACTTCCTTGTCCTCTCCGTCACCTGCAGGTCTATCTTTTTCCTCAGCCAAATCGATCACCTCCGATTTCTTTTATTCAGACTCATATTTTATTAAAGAAAAAACATCGTAGCCTTGAAGCAGTTTTCTTGGATTTAAAAACTCAAGTTCTATTAAAAAACAAAAACCCATCACTTTGCCTCCTCTTTGCTCGACAAGGTCAGCTTTAGCTTTGGCTGTCCCGCCGGTTGCCGCAAGGTCGTCGACGATCAGCACCTTGTCTCCGGGATCTATTGCATCGATATGCATCTCCAGGATATTTTCACCATATTCCAGTGAGTAAGATACACTGCATATGGTATAGGGTAATTTTCCTGGTTTCCTAACAGGTATAAATCCTGTTCCCAGCTTATAGGCCATGGTCGCCCCAAAGACAAAGCCCCTTGCTTCCGCCCCCAATATTAAATCGATCTCAGCCTCCCTGTAATGTCCCGACATCTGGTCGACTGCAAACCTGAAAGCCTTGGGGTCAGCAAGGAGCGGGGTTATGTCTCTGAAAACTACACCTTTTTTTGGAAAATCGGGTATGTTTCTTATTATCTTTTTTAGGTCCATAGCCCACCTTTCTGTCTTTTTATAACTTTTTGTAGCTTAATATAATTTCTTTAATTGAATCTATAAGATATCCTACGTCCATCTTGTGGTCAAGCTGGCTGATTATCTCATATACATCATATTTCTGCCCGTAACTCCAGACCTCTTTCAGGAAATCTCCGGCTTTCTTTTTTGAATACCATCTGGAACCAAACTTTTTTACCAGATATTGCCTGAACTGTGCTTCGAACATCCATGCTCTAATGTAATTTGTACAATAGAAACCTTCATCAACATCTTTAAGGTAGGTCTCAGGATCATAGGACATAAGGTTTGATTCTGAAAGGATACTCACGTAGTCATCTTGCTTGCCCTCGATAGGGCTCCCGTCATGGAGCCTTAGCTCATATTTAAGCTTTGCTGCATACCTCCTGCAGTACCATAGCTTAAGCAGGGCATTGAAGTAGGTAAAACTTTTTGCCGCATGGGTATCCATGCCTAAAAACCCGGTAAGCCAGTCTATGTTTCCCAAAAGGCTTTCCATAAGGAAAGCAAACCCTTCAGTTACAGCATTGTCCCCTAAACACCTGTATTCAAATTCCAGGCTTGGGGATACATTCGCAAAATGCTGGGCATGTCCCCCTTCATGGAAGAAAGCCTCAAAGTCATCCTGCCCTCCGCTGGGCATGATGACCAGATAGATCTCCTGGGGTATCCTCACAGCCGCGCAAAAAGCCCTTGGCGATTTATTTTCCCTTTGCTCGACATCAAAGCAGATGTTTTTCTGGCTGGGGGTGCCTATTCCCATCTGTGTAAGCGTATCTGTAAAAGATTCTATTAAATATTCCCTACCAAAGAAGCCGTCATAGCCTTTTGCCCTTTTGAGATAAGCAAGGTCACTCCTTCTGGAACCCTTAAAATCCAGCTCCAGTTCCTGGCGCATAAGCAGCCCAAAATTCTTTTCATATATATTCTGAGTCTGGGCAACCAGTTCCTGCATCTGTTCTGAGGTCTCATTAAAGTCTTCTCCTTTGATATAGGAGAAAAGGTCGCGGTAGCTATTAAATCCTAAATGCTTTGCCTGCCTGTGCAGGCTTTCCCAGTACCTTAGGAGGCTTGGGTTAAGCAATTCTTCTATTTTTTCATTTCTCTTATCTTCGATCCCATCCCTTTTAACTTTGTCTGGTTCATTTGAAAGCAGGACCTCCAGGTATCTTAATGGTACTGACCTCTTGTCAACCTCTATCCTGCAGGAGGCTTCATCACGGGCCACAGCTTCTTTTATGCTGGCTGTTTTACTCTCAATAAAATTTTCTATACAGAATTTTAGGAGGTAGAGGTATCTTTTTCCTTGGGGGCGCTCTTTTAACTTTTTTCCAATTTCATCTATATTCTCCCTATTAAAAAGCTTGCTTCGCCTATATATATCTTCCACCTCATAGGTATTTTTCCTCCCCGAAAAATGCAGGTAATACTCCTTTTCAAGTGATGAGAGAAAGTCCTCTGAATCTTCTCTATATTTTTTAATATCAAGCCTAGCCAATGTTTTCCTTTACGGCAGCTATTATGTCTTTTTTTCCAAAGCCATAAGCTTCAATAAGCTCTTTAGGGGTACCAGACTCACCAAATCTATCCTTTACCCCAAGCCTTATTACCTTCGCGGGCTGGCCTTCAGCGAGTGTCTCACATACTGCTCCGCCCAGGCCCCCTATTATGCTGTGGTCCTCGACAGTTATGACCAGACCTGTTTTTTTTGCACTTTCTACAAGCAGCCTGGAATCTATAGGTTTTATAGATGACATATTTATCAAGTCTACCCCTATTCCCTGCCTCTCAAGCTCTTTGGCCGCTTCCATGCCTATATGGGTGGTAAACCCTGCACATACCACCGTAGCTTTATCCCCCTTATATATCCTTGTCCCTTTGCCCAGCTGAAAATGGTAATCATCATTAAAGATAATAGGAGCCGAGCCCCGGCAAAGCCTTACATAGCATGGGCCGTGGATCTTTATTATCTCTTCGAGAACCTTTTCTGTCTCTGTACCGTCAGCGGGTGAGATGACTGCAATATTTGGTATGGACCTCATTATGGCTACATCCTCTATGGCTTGGTGGGTAGCTCCGTCTTCACCAACGGTTATTCCGGTATGGGTTGCGCATATTTTGACATTCAGCTTGGTGTAGGCAATGGATATGCTTACTTGGTCTGCAGCCCTTTTTGTTGCAAAAACCCCGAATGTTGAAGCGAATGGTATCTTTCCCATGGTAGCCAGCCCTGCAGCGGCACTCATCATATTGGTCTCAGCTATGCCGAAATTAAAAAACCTTTCTGGAAATTTTTTAGCAAAAACACTGGTCTTTGTAGACCCGGAAAGATCGCAGTCAAGCACTACGATATTTTCATACCTTCCTCCGAGTTCCGCAAGCTTTGCTCCATAAGCTGCTCTGGTTGCAATATTTTTTTCTTCAGTCTCCAGCATATGTTTTACATTATCAGCTATCATAAAAAACTCCTCTAATCCAATTTTTTAATCAGTTTTAAATTCACCAATGCATTTAAGTGCTTCTTCTTTTTCTTCTTCTGAGGGAGCCTGGCCGTGCCACTCACACACCCCTTCCATGAAACTTACTCCCTTGCCCTTAACTGTTTCGGCTACCACCACAGCAGGACGGCCGCTTGCATTTTTCGCTTTCTGGATGGAATCTTCTATCTGGTCATAGTCATGGCCATCGATGGTTGCCACCTCCCAGCCAAAAGCTTTCCATTTTTCTGCCAGCGGCTCCGTATCCATAACGTCTTTTGTAAAACCATCGATTTGAAGCCCGTTCTTATCCACTATGGCTATAAGATTGTCCAAATTGTAATGGGCTGCGGCCATCGCTGCCTCCCATATCTGGCCCTCATCACATTCGCCGTCGCCGATGACTGCAAATACCTTTAGGCTTTGCCCGTTAAGCCTCGCACCCAGCGCCATGCCCACGGCACAAGAGAGCCCTTGCCCCAGTGACCCTGTGCTTATGTCCACTCCCGGGGTCTTATTCATGTCAGGATGGCCCTGCAGTATGCTCCCGAACTTTCTCAAAGTCTTGAGGTGGGATTTATCAAAATAACCCTTTTCTGCCAGGGCAGCATAAAGGATAGGGCAAGCATGGCCTTTTGAGAGCACCAGCCTGTCCCTGTCTTTTTTATCCGGCTTGTTCGGATCGATATTAAGCACATCCCCAAAATAAAGATAGGAAAAGATGTCTGTCATGGAAAGCGCTCCCCCCGGATGGCCCGAACCTGCCAGGCAAAGCATCCTTATTATATCTTGGCGGAGGCCAGCTGCCACCTTCTTCAGACGGTTTTTCTTTTTTTCTTCCATTAGGTTCCTTTCTCCTTTACCCAAAGCTAATTTTATAATTATATTAAAAAATATAGTTTTTAAAAAGTTTGTAATATTATAATTGCCCTAGTAAAATAGAAAAATAATCAAGGAATAAATGTACAGACAAGACTTATACAAAAATATCCTGGTAATCGGAGGCAATGTTTCAGGCCTTGCCGCGGCAAGCCAGGCCAAAAGGGTAAATCCCCAAGCACAGGTAACCGTGCTTGAATCAGGAAAATACATATCCTATGGTTCCTGCGGCCTGCCATACTATATAAGCGGGCAGATAAAGGAATTTAATGATATCTTCACCTATTCTGTCGATTTTTTCCAGAAAAAAAGGGACATAAAGGTACTGACAGAACACAGGGTGACCGGACTGGATACCTCGGGCAGGCAGGTGATAGTTAACAGGGAGAAAAAGATAGGATATGACCGCCTAATAATATGCAGCGGTTCCACTCCCCGCTCTTTAAATATTGCAGGACAAGGCTCTGAAAATATATTTAATTTTTGGAATGTATCGGATACCATCAGGATAAAGGACTATATATCAAAAGAAAAACCTAAAAATGCAATCATCGCAGGTGGCGGCTCCATAGGCCTTCTAATGGCTGAGGCTTTCCATAATTTGGGGATAAAGGTTACCATTATCGAACTGGCCGGAAAAATACTCAGTGATTATGAACCTGAAATAAGCACCATAATATATAAGGTCCTCGCTTTGAAGGGTATAGATGTAACCCTTTCCGCAATGATAACCTCCTTTGGCAAAATACGGCAAAACGCTGCAGGTTCGGTTACGGTTGCAAAAGGCCCACAGGCCATAGAGCTCGATACAGACTTCATCTTATTGTCTGCAGGTGTCAAACCCAACACACCCTTTATTGAAAACACCTCCATAGATACAGGTCCCCTTGGTTCCATAAAGGTGAATAAAAACCTCCAGACCTCCCATATAAATATATTCGCCGCAGGGGACTGCGCTATGATAAAAAACCTGGTAACCGGAAAAGATGAACTTATACCCACCGCAAACAATGCCGCTAAAACAGGAAGGATAGCCGGAGCTAACGCAGCGGGTTCAAGCAGTACATTTGAAGGTTCAGCCAAAACAAAAACAGATGTCTTCTTCGGAATAGAAGTAGCTAAAACCGGCATAAATACACAAGAAGCCCAGGCACTGGGCTATGACCCCGTTAAAGTGACCGGAAATTATCCTTCCCATATAGAACCAGTCGGAGGGGCCGAGAATATAACAGTCTCCTTGACAGTAGATGCAAAGTCAAGGAGGGTCCTCGGGGCCCAGATGGCAGGAAAGGAATCGGTTAGCAAAAGGATAGATGTCTTTGCAGCAGGGATTACCTCTGAGATGAGTGTAGATGACCTATACATGCTTGACCTAAGCTATGCCCCCCTGGTATCCACGGTATGGGACCCTATAAATAAGATATCAGGAAAAGCAATACTGGAACTAAGTAAAAGGAAGTTCTAGAAAAGCTTCTGGTCTATTTCCTTATCATTTATTTTCCTATTTTCCCCAGACATGCCGCCTGGCTCATATTTTCTAAGCAGAACAGACCTTTCAAAACTTTTTATGAAATGGGACCAGTCCTCATCGTTTCCATTCTCCAGGAGAAGATCATATGCAGCTACCTGGGCATCCATATAGTCTATGTGGTGGACGATGAATGCTTCCATTATCTTGGGAAGTACAGGGGATCCGAATTCTTTATACCCGTGATGTGAAAGGATTATGTGCAGAATCCTTTCCCTAAGGTCACCGGGGAAATCCTTTATGGAATTTATAACATCCAGGACCCAGCTGTAACCCATGCTTATATGGCCTAAAAGCTTGCCCTGGTCAGTTACTTTGATAATCATTCCCACATCATATTCCTTGATCTTTCCGATATCATGAAGAAGTGCCCCTGCGATAAGAAGGTCCCTGTCTACATTGGGATATACCCCGGCAGCAAGATCGCATACCTTGCATACCGAAAGGGTATGTTCAAGAAGCCCGCCCCTGTATGCATGATGGCAATGCACAGCAGCGGTTGCATGGCAAAATTCTAAGCCAAACTTTTTATCTTTAAAAAATTTTTTTAAAAGCTGTCTAAGATGCTTATTTTTTACAGTCTCTACCATAGACAGCAACTCGGAGAACATCTTATTGATATCCTTTTTTGTTGTCCTGATGTAGTCGGAATAATATTTTTTATCCAAGTCTACTTTTTTTAGCTGATTTACGGTCACCTGCTTTGAATCACGGTACCGGGACACGATTCCCTGAACATGGACTATATCTCCCTGGCTAAAATCGGGATTTTTATTCAAAGCATCTGTCCACAGGACACCCTGTATCTCTCCTCCCTTATCCTGCAGGGTAAGCAGGCAGTAATCGTTACCGTCTTTCTTTTTGCGTATTAATTTTCTGCTTACCATAAATATTGAATCAACCTTGTTTTCAATCTGAAGGTCTAAGACAAATTGTTTTTTTTCACATTTCATAATTCTTTACCTATATTCCATTTCTTGAAATATTCCATCTTGCTGTAATCGGTCATATCGTAATGCACAGGGGTCACAGAGATATAGCCATTTTTAATGGCACAATAATCATCGTTTTCATTTTTGGCTACCTCTACAAATTCCCCGTCCATCCAATAGTATTCCCTTCCCCTCGGATCTATCCTTCTGATAAAATAGTCATTGAATTTGGCATTGCTCTGGCAAGTGATCTTGACCCCTTTTATCTTATCCTCAGAAAGGTCAGGCAGGTTTATGTTGAGAAGGGTTTTTTTTGGCAGTCCCCCCACAGAAATTATCTTTTTAGCCATCTTCAGGGTAAACTTTGCTGCGAAACTATAATCGGGGTCCTTTATATTATCTATGGACACCGCAACCGAAGGTATGTCGTATACCGTGCCTTCAGTAGCTGCAGAAACTGTCCCTGAATAGATGACATTCTCACCTACATTTGCACCTTTGTTTATGCCCGATATCACCAGGTCCGGTATCTTTTCAAGCATAGCTTTTACAGCAAGCTTTACACAGTCTGCGGGTGTCCCATCTACAGCATATCCAAAAAATTTACCGTCCCTTTTTTCTTTCCAGACAGGTATGGGGTTAAAAACAGTGATTGCATGGCCTACTGCGCTCCTTTCCTTGTCGGGAGCTATAACCTTTACTTCAAAGGTTTTCTCTTTTTTCAGCTCACTGTAGACCCTGTACAGCCCTTCTGCCTCTATTCCATCATCATTTGTTAATAATATTATTTTCTTATCCATAGCCTTTTTGTCCAAATTAACTTTATAATTTTAAACAAAATAGAGGTTTTAAGCAAAATATCTTTAATGGATGCCTAACCTGTAACACGGTTTGAAAAAAGAGAGGCTGCTCCCTATTTTTGGAGCCAGTTATTTCCTATCCCCAGCATGGTTATATAATTTTCTAAAGGGGTGTAACTGGTAATCGAATTACCCGAGCCCAGTGCATACCTTCCTCCTTTAACCCAGGTCCTGGCTATTATTTTCTAAAAGGGGCTATCTAGGTGTCGATAAAAAAGGGGGGGCACTTGCCCCCCCCTTTTTAGCTTTAACCTATGAGATGAGAATAGGCTATCACTTATTCAAATGCAGATATTCCGGTTGTCTCTTCAATCATATCCGCTATCTCATCAAGGTTCTCAGGGGTTACCAGTTCTACGGGTGCGCCTATTTCCTCTTGCTCATAGG
>PWSB01000153.1 GCA_003563375.1 Actinomycetota bacterium
ATTTTATTTTTTGGATATTGACTGCGCAGGCTTTATACTCAGGTATCTTTGCCTTAGGGTCAAGCGCATTATTGGTCAGTTTGTTTGCCGGAGACTTTGCATAATGAAATGGCGAAAAAGCTACACCTTTTTTTATCCTGGTATCCACTAAAGCATTGGCTTCTATGCTGCCCCGCCTGGATTCCACTTTTACCAGCTCGCCATTTTCGATTCCCATCTCCTCAGCATCCTGGGTATTTATATGGACCAGGTTCATGGGAGCGATCTCGTTTAACCCCTCTACCTTTCCGGACATGGTCCTTGTATGGAATTGGTGCAGCAGCCTGCCGGTGGTAAATATAAAAGGATAATCCTTGTCTGGCTCTTCTGCAGGAGGGGCGTGTGAAACAGGTATAAAACTTCCTTTTCCCTTGGAAAAGGATTTTGTGTGAAGTATGGGAGTGCCGGGATCAGTGGCCCCCCTGCAGGGCCACTGCAGGGTTTCTTTTTCAAGCCTTTCATAGCTTATCCCCCCATATATGGGAGTAAGTGCAGCAATCTCATCCATGATCTCTGAAGGCCCCGTATAATCCATAGGGTAGCCCATAGCTGAAGATACCTTGCATAATATATTCCAGTCATCCAGTGCTTGCCCCGGGGCCTCTACAGCTTTTCTTACCCTCTGCACTCTTCTTTCGGTATTTGTGAAGGTCCCATCTTTTTCGGCAAAACATCTGCCGGGTAGGACTATATCCGCAAACTCTGCGGTCTCTGTCAAAAAGATATCCTGTACCACCAGAAAATCCAATTTTTTTAAGGCTTGGGCTACATGCAATATATCCGGGTCACTTAACATAGGATTCTCTCCCATGATATATATAGCTTTAATCCTGCCTTCACTGGCCCCATTTACAGCTTCTGTAACCGTAAGGCCGTCTCTTGGAGGAAGTTTTTTACCCCACTCTTTTTCAAATTTCTGTCTTATATCATCTACGCCAACTCCCTGGTAGCCGCTATAAAGGCCAGGTAGAGCACCCAGGTCACAGGCTCCCTGAACATTGTTCTGGCCCCTTAAAGGATTGACACCTGCTCCCGGCCTGCCTACGTTTCCGGTCATCATAGCAAGATCTGCAATAGCTATCACATTGTCCGTTCCACAGGTATGCTGGGTAATGCCCATTGCATAAAATATAAGGGCATTTGAAGCTGAACCATATAGTTTTGCTGCCCTGACAAGCTCCTTGCTGTCAACCCCTGATATCTCTGCGGCCTTTTGGGGAGAATAAGATTGAAAACATTTCTTGAAATCATCGAAGTCTTCGGTCCTCTCCTCTATAAAAGCTTTATCATGCAGGCTGTTTTTATAGATTGCATTCATCAATCCCAGAAGCACCGCGATATCTGTGCCTGGTTTTTGCCTGAGGTGTACCTCGGCATATTTTGTGATAGGTATATCCCTGGGGTCTATGACTATAAGCTTTAGGCCCTCCTCTAAAACACACCTTATCAGCTCATATCCGATTACCGGATGGGCTTCTGTGGTATTGCTCCCGATTATGATGGCCACATCTGCATATTTTATATCATCTATTGAATTGGTCATGGCTCCACTCCCGAAGGTAGGTATAAGCCCGCTTACTGTGGAAGCATGGCAAAGCCTTGCGCAATGATCGATGTTATTGGTGCCAACAGCAGCCCTTGCCAGCTTGGACATCAAATAGTTTTCCTCATTGGTGCATTTTGCGCTGCTGAAAAAAGCGATTGAATCCGGGCCATATCTTTCTTTGATATCTGACAGCTTTTTAGCTACAGTATCTATTGCCTCATCCCAGCCTATCTGTTTAAATCTTCCATCCTCATCCCGCCTCATTGGCTTTGTGAGCCTCTGGTCACTTTTTACAAAATCCAGGCCGAACTTTCCTTTGACACAGAGGTTGCCATGGTTTGGTTTTTTTTCAATATCAGAAAATACACTGACAATCCGGTTATCTTTTATACGCAGGTCAAGTATGCACCCTACCCCGCAATAAGGGCATACCGTCTCCATCCTGGAAGCTTCCCACACCCTGGCTGTCCTCATATAGGGTTTAGGGGCAAGAGCCCCTACGGGACAGGTGGATATGCAGTTTCCGCAAAAGACACAGCCTGTATCCTTTAGGGATTGTTCGAAAGCACAGATAACCTCGCTTTCAAAACCCCTTCCTGCATATCCTATTGCGTTGGCTCCCACGATTCCGTCGCACATCCTTATGCACCTGCCGCAAAGTATGCATTTCTCGTTATCCCTGTATATGAAAGGATTATCCTCAAATACTTTCTTTTCATGGACTTTGCCCTTGTATTCCATCTGTCTTACATCGTACATATAAGCCAGGTCCTGTAATGTACAGTTTCCACAACTTTCACAGGTCATGCAGTCAAGAGGATGGTCTGATATTATAAGTTCAAGGTTTACCCTGACCATTTCATTCAGATGGGGGGAGGAAGTCTTTATTTTCATCCCTTCTTCCAACCTGGTCACACATGAAGCCACAGCCTCATCCATCCCTTCAACCTCTACCAGGCACAGCCTGCAAGCTCCCTGGGGTTTTAATCTTTTATCATAACAGAGCCTGGGGATGAATATATCATTTGAAATACA
>PWSB01000150.1 GCA_003563375.1 Actinomycetota bacterium
GATATTTTATTGTAAAATTAGTTAAATATAATTATAAAAAAATGGAAGATGTATTAAGGTCAGGGTTTGTAGGGTTGGTCGGAAGGACAAATGTAGGAAAATCTACTTTTGTAAACAGCGTGCTCAAGCAGAAAGTAGTCATAACCACAGATAAGTCCCAAACGACCAGGCAAAGGGTAAACTGCATATATAATGATGCAGATTCCCAGATTATATTTGTAGACTGCCCGGGGGTTTTCAAGCCGCTGGACCTGTTAGGGAAAAAGCTGAATTTGGTTGTAAAAGAGGTCATAAAGGATGCCGATGTCTTACTGGTCATGTTGGATGCAGCAGCAGGTATAGGCAGGGGAGACTTTTTTGTATTGGACAGCGTCAAAGGCCAGCCCCAGCCTAAAATACTTTTGCTGAACAAGACCGATTTAATCTCTAAAGAAAAGCTAGGGCAGGAAAAAAATAAAATTATAAATGAAGATTTTGAAAAAATAATCCCAGTCTCCGCTAAAACCGGATATAATATCCCTGCGGTTGTGGAGGAAATAAAAAAAAGGCTGCCCGAAGGCCCTAGATATTTTGAAAAAGACATGGTAAGCGACCAGCCGGCAGAGAGGATGGTCGCTGATGTAATCAGGGAAAAGCTGGCTCGGAACCTGCTTCAAGAGTTACCCCACAGCATAAGCATAATGGTGGAGATCAGTGAGCAGACCCATACAAAGGCCGGGGAATGCCTGGTAAAAATATCTGCCGAAGTCTTTACTGAAAAAGAGTCACAGAAAGCCATAGTTATCGGCAAATCCGGCAGGGTTTTAAAAAAGGCTGGCAGTCAGGCAAGAAAGGAGTTAGAAGAAATTTTTGGATGTAAGGTTTTTCTTGAGCTTTGGGTAAAGGTTGAACAAAATTGGACCAAGAAAGAACCCATGCTTAGGAAATTTGGATATTGATTCAGGCTATTATTAAACAAATACAAGGTTAGGTGATTAAAACGTTAACTAAAGAGCAACTGGCAAAGACCATCGACCAAACACTATTAAGGCCTATAACCACTCTTAAAAATATAGAGCAGCTGTGCAGGGATGCCAGGAAGCAGCATTTTGCTGCGGTAACCCTTAGCCCCTCTTTTATAGTGACAGCAAAAAATCTACTGGCAGATAGTGATGTAAAGATCTGTTCCATGGTAGGATTTCCTATGGGTGCCAATACTATTGAGACCAAAGTGTTTGAGGCAAGAGACAATGTAAAAAAGGGAGCAGATGAGCTTGATGCTGTTATAAACCTGGGAGCGTTAAAAGGGGGCAACTATGACTACATCGAAAGGGAGATAAGCCTTATTGTAAGTGTCATACGCAGAGAACAAATGGCTGAATATAATAAGCATATCAATATTAAGTTTATAATAGAGACAGGGATATTGACCAAAGAAGAGATCAGGAAGGTATGTAAGATAATAGAGGAGGCAGGAGCCGACTTTATAGAGACATCTACGGGCTTTGGCGTAAGAGGTGTCGAGCTTGATGATATCAGGCTGATAAGGGAAGTGGTGACCAGGAATATAGGGGTCAAGGCTTCCGGCGGCATAAGGACCTTTGCAGATGCCCAGGCGCTTATAGATGCCGGAGCCACTAGGCTGGGGACAAGCAGCGGCATGTCTATTATGGAAGAGTATACCAGTTATTTTGATAAATAAGATATAAGATGTCCTCCTATAAAGCCAAGGCTTTGATAATCAGGGGATATAATCTGGGGGAATATGACAAGATACTCAAGATGTATTCCCAAACACATGGATTATTGACCGGTGTAGCCAAAGGGTCAAGAAGGCCTAAAAGCAGGTTTGGGGCGAGGATAAACCTTTTTAACCTGGTAGACCTGGAGATGGCCCGGGGCAGGTCTCTTGATATAATAACCCAGGCTGAGATAATCAGCTGTTTTAAGAATATACCAAGTGATTTCAATAAATTTGTTTTCTGCCAGCTTATAGCCAAGATAGTATTAAAGACCCAGACTGAAGCCAGTGAGCCCTGCAAGGAGGTCTTTAAGCTGATGTATATATGTTTCAGGGAGATAGATGCTTGCAGCGGCCAGGCAGATACCCTTAAAAAGATTATGTGTTTTTTTATTGCCAAATTCCTTTCTGTCACAGGTTTTGGCCCATTACTTAAGTCATGCTCCAGGTGCAACAGGATATTAGAACCAGGTAATGGAGCCAAAAAAGCCATATCTATAAGCATGGGGGGGCTCTTATGCCCTGATTGCCTTCCGGGAGCAGGTCCAGTCACCCGCCTCTCAGGCAGAAGCTATAATTTCATCTCGAGCTTGTTTAATCTTAAACTTGAACAGGTAAGGGAAGTCGACGCCACTCCTTATGCGTTGGGCCAGGCCTACAGGTTTTTGGAAAGTTATATAGTACACCACACTGACTGCAGCCTGGAAAGCTTCAAATACTTAAAAAAAATAGGTATTTAGACCCTTTTGCTCACCCCGCACAGACCAATTATTGATTGACGTTTAATGCTATAGTTTATAAAATGGTAAATTATGAATTTTCAGGATATAATCTTTAATCTGCAAAAATATTGGAGCAGCAAGGGCTGTATAATTAGGCAGCCTTTGGATCTTGAAAA
>PWSB01000169.1 GCA_003563375.1 Actinomycetota bacterium
AAATACCCAAAAACAGTTGAGCGCTACCGGTGGCTCAGGAAGGTTTTTAATTCAAAGGGGGATATAAATATAGCAATAATCATGACCCCTAAAAACAAAACCACTATCCTAAAAGAGCTTTCAAAGGCGGCAAATGAGGCGGGGGCTAAAGCCCTGGACCATAAAAAAAATGAGTCGCTTCGCCAAAAATGCCAGTCTGAAAAGGAAAGCGCCATAGAGATAATAAATGAGCTTGGAAATGACAATGTAAGCTTATATGATACCAATATAACCATAGGAATCTCAGCCCCAACTGAAAATGAGCTTTCTACCAGCGCAAACCTGCTGCGTTCCAAAATATCAAGCACTTACTGCCAGGCAACAGAACTAAAATACAAGGGGTACCAGCCCTTTATTACCACCCTTCCCGTATTGGCTGAAAACAGGATAACCAAAAATTACGTGTGGAACCTGACCACCCGAGATGTGGCCTCCATTATACCTTTTGACTCATCGGAACTTATGGAGCCAAAAGGAATTTTAGTGGGGGAGAATGTAGTATCAAACGGCTTGGTGATAATTGATACCTACAATAAAATCTATAACAACCCCCATGAATGCATAATAGCGGACTCCGGCTCGGGCAAATCCTTCAGAGTAAAAACCGATGCCATAAGGCACATACCCTACAGGGACCACATAGTAATGTTTGACCTTGAAGGGGAGTTTTACTATCCCTGGGGAAAAAGGTATAAGTTCAGCCCCACCTCAAAAATTATCTCAAACCCATTCCACATAAGAAACACAATAGTGGACAGCGACAATACCCATGATGATACTGAAGACATCGGAAGTTACCTCTCAACCAAAATAATGGACCTTATAATATTTTTTAAATGGATACTGGCCGATATCACCCCGTATGATGAAGCCCTGCTCGAAGAAGACATAAGGGACTCCTATAAAAAGGCAGGCCTTACTTTTTCAAGCAAAAAACTGCCCTCCCAATTTCCCACCCTTAAAACACTTTCGGCAGTCATGAAAGCAAAAATTAAAAGTGAGACAACCTCAGAAAAATCAAAGCAGGCAAGGGAGAATATGCTGGCCTCCCTGCAGCCTTATATAAAGGGAGCTTACAGCTATATGTTCAATGGCCAGACCAACTGGGATTATGATTTTTTTACCGTATTTGACATATCAAACCTCCCCGAGGCAGTCACCCAGCCCCTATATGATATCCTCCTAAAAGATACCTGGCAGTTTTGCAAAACCGACCGCCAAAAAACCAAAAGGGTCTATGTTGATGAAGCTCACCAGTTTGCAGACCCCGACAACCCCCAGACCCTTAAATTTTTGGCAAACTCCATTAAAAGGGGAAGAAAATACGGAATAAGTTTTGTTACCGCAACCCAAAACCTCCCGGACTTTCTTTCCATAAAAAGGTATGGGCAGGCAATAATAGACAACAGCTACTTTAAGCTGTTTTTTAGGATGGGGGAAACCGATCTACCGGTAGTAAAAAAACTTTACAATTTCAGCGACCAGGAGATGTCAATTCTTAGGGGAAGCACCAGCAGGCGAAAGGGCTCCAAAGGCAAAGGCATCTTTATAGCCGGCTCCCAAAGGGTAGTCATACAGGTCCGGGCTTCAAAGTATGAACTGGAGATAGTGGACCCTATCCAGTATGAGGAAATATACGGCCTAAAACCACAGCATGTTTTAGAAAAATCAAAAGCGTAGGTTAATGGCTGAGACTGCAACCATAATCACAGCAACACTAAAAGCAGCAAGCATTATAAAAAGATACTGGAAACCAATCCTTATAGCGCTTTTTGTTATACTGCTAATCCCCACGCTTATATTTAGCGCTGCAATAAATATCCTCTTTCCCCAAGTCGAAGAAGAAGAATTTACAGTCTACAAGGACCTAACTGAAGGCACAGAAATAGGCTGGACTTCCTTTATAGCTTATGATGTAGTCCGTCTTGAAAACTACCTGAAAGAAAACAATCCTGCTGAGAGCATATTTAATTTCATAGAAATAGATTTAGAAGAATATGAAATTATTGAAACAGAACAAGAGATAACCACAATAGTAGACGGAGAAGAAGTAACAGAGATAGTAATCGAAAAAGAATACATTACAGTCAGAAACCTAAAGGCAAATGGCCACAGCCAAATAAAAGAACTCCTGGAAACACTGGATTACAACACCTCACCAACTAACATGACCGTACAAAAAGTAGCCGAATTTTTAATAGACCTGGACAAGGAAGAGGAATACGATATTGAGGTAACCACCTTATCGGATGAAGAGGTATCTGAAAACTTTGAAGAGGCACAAAAGCAATGGTTCTTCGCCCTGATTGATATCCTTCCCCTAGTAGACCCCACTTCAGAATTTGAGCCAGACCAGTTTATAATCCCGGAACTGGCAGCAGACCCCGACACCCCATCTATCTGGCCCACTACCGGAAGAATAACCTCAGAATTTGGAGCACCAAGGGTCAACCGCACCCACCAAGGCATAGACATAGCAAACTCAACCGGCACCCCCATTTATGCCACCGCAAACGGAAAAGTAATCGCAACGGGCTCAAGGGGAAATTACGGAAAAACCATCATGATC
>PWSB01000072.1 GCA_003563375.1 Actinomycetota bacterium
GTATACCGAATTTTCGAAAAGGGTGCCATATAACTTTTGCAAATAGGCTTTTTCCTTCCTGCAAAAATCCCTTGGTTTAAGGGGTTGGTTTATTTTTAGATTTTATTTCATTAAAAATGCAGGCTAAGGCAGTAGTCTTCCCCACTTTTCTCATGCCGGTTACATCACTATCTCTGGAGTATTTTGGATTTTCTTAGGATTTACATTTTAGGATAGTTTAGGTTTGTGCACAATAAAAAAACGGATTTATTAAAATAAACTAAAGCCGGTTTTTATCCTTCCCTGTTACAATTTCAGGTCAACCGGAGGCTGCCTCAGCCATTCAGATTTATTTATAATCCCAGAAACCCTATGCACGTCCTCTGTACCTGTCCCCGCCAATTCTGCAATATGGCTGAAGGTAAGATTCTTTTCGATACCTGCCAGCACAATATCCAGCTGCCGGTAAGAGAGTTTTAACAGGTCTCTGTCAGAGAGGCCCCCGGCAAGATCGGGGGATGGTTCTTTTTTTAATATATTATCGGGAAGGGACAGATATCCTGCAATTTCTTTTACCTGTGTTTTGTACAGGTCTGACAGGGGCATTATGTCTGCTATGCCGTCACCGTATTTAACAAAAAAACCGGTAAGCCATTCGCTTTTGTTGATGCTTCCCACCAGAAGATGATTATTTAGTTCGGAATAATAGAAAAGCGCTGCAGCTCTCATCCTGTTTTTTACTCTGGCATAAGAGATATACTTAGCAAGTTGAGGGTCGCTCATACTTTGAAGGTTTATGGAATAGGGGTCCTGCTTTAACCGGTCGGCTATATTTTCCATTTGTTTTCTAACATATTTTTCAATAGTGGACCTAGGAAATAGAAAAGCAGGCGGAAAAAGCCTGTAGGCCCCCAAGGCCCAGACCGGGATGGTGATTTTTTTGAATATATATCTATTTCCTAACTGCCTGCAGAGAGCTATGGCGTCCCTCATATGGGCTTTATCGGAATCCCTTTCGGGAAGTATAGCTGCTAGGACCCGATCCTTTCCCAATGCATTTATACATAATTTGAGCACCACAGAAGAATCAATCCCTCCGCTTAGTCCCACTATTGCTCCATCTCTTCTAAGCGAGAGGGTATAATCCCTTATGAATCTCTCTATTTTTTCGGTGGTCTTCTCTTTATCTATTTCAAGAAAATCGGGTAGGTCCATATCATTATATTATCACTGGGCATATATTTATAAAATCAGTAGAAAATCAGCCAAGGGGATAAAGTTTTACTCAGGATTCCGTCTCAGCCTGTTTGGGGGATTCTGCTTTTTTGTAATTGGAGGGCTTTAAGCTTATATACCTTCCCACATCTTCCATATAATGGATATATTCTTGTTTGAAGAGCCTGGATAAAAATTTTTCTTCTTCCACTATTTTATATTGGAGGATAGCCGCTACCGCAACCCAGAAGATTAGAAAAATCAAATGCCCCCATATAAGGAATGTACCTAAAAAATAAAGGTTAAAAAAAACATATATAGGGTGGCGAGAGTATTGGTAAATACCATTTTTTATCAGTCTGCCAGGCTTTTTTTCATCTATTCCAAGCCTCCAGGATGTACCCAGATTTATAAGTGCCCATATAAAAAAGACAAACCCAGAAAAAACAAAGAAAAGGCCAAGGGCCCTAAGGCCCAAATTATCAAAAAGCCTGATATTAAAGGGCCGGCCAAACAACCTAAAACCAGTATCCAGGGCATAAAATATGACCTCAAAGCTCCATATGGTAACTATCAACAGTAAAAAGAGCTCCATTAGGTCTCTAAACCTTTCCCTTGAACGAAAATGAATAGAAATCGGATTTATTTTAATCTTTTTTTGGAGATGGATGGTCTTTCCGATTATAAATAATAAAAAGACCATCAAAAAAAATATCTGTATGTAATTAAAAAAATCTTCCATAGATTTTATTGTTTTTTAAAATCATTTAAATTTTATTATAATTCTTATATATGTAAAATAAAATGTTTTAAAAACATGGAGACCATTTTTCTTAAAATATGATAGAGGAGATAATAAAAAGGTTTGGTATGAAGCTCCTTCCTGATGAAGGAGGTTATTACTGCGAGACCTATAGGTGCCCCCAAAAGATCCCCAAGGATTGTTTGCCAAAAGGTTATAACGGGGAGAGAAATCTTTCTACAGCCATACTCTACCTTATAACCCCGGACCATTTTTCCCGACTTCACAGGATAAGTAGTGACGAGATATTTCATTTTTATATGGGGGACCCAGTATATATGCTGAACTTGTTTGAGGATGGCCTGGCAGAGAAGCTTGTTTTGGGAAGAGATATCTTAAAAGGGGAAAAGGTACAACACCTGGTGCCTGGGGGGACCTGGCAGGGAGCATGCCTTAAAGGGGATGGAAGGTTTGCTTTGCTGGGGACCACAGTTTCACCAGGATTTGATTTTGCTGATTATCAGAGCGGGGAAGGTTTTGAGGAGATGCTTTTCAAGAAATATCCTGCATGCAAGGAAAGTATAGGAAAGCTAAAACGGAAATTTTAATTGAATTTTTTCTCAAATTCAAGTAAAATTCAAAATAGTA
>PWSB01000171.1 GCA_003563375.1 Actinomycetota bacterium
GTGGCCGTAAACAACCTTGACCTTGCCATTAATGAAGGTGAGATATATGGTCTGCTGGGACCCAACGGGGCAGGAAAATCCACTATAATACTCATGCTGCTGGGTTTGACTGAACCTACCAGAGGCCAGATAAGGGTAGCTGGCTTCAATTCCACCAGAGAGCCCTTGAAAGTAAAAAGGATCACTGGATATCTCCCCGAAAAAATTGGTTTCTATGAGGACATGAGCGCCAATGACAATCTTGACTACACCGCACAGCTTAACAATATAAGCCAAAAAGCCATACCTGGAAAAATAGAGGAAGCTCTTAATACAGTCGGGCTCCTAAAGGATAAAAACAGGATGGTAAGAGAATTTTCAAAAGGGATGAAACAGAGGCTGGGAATAGCTGATGTTCTCATAAAAGACCCCAAGCTGGTGATCTTTGATGAGCCTACGGAAGGATTGGATGTAAAAGCTGCAAATAACATGCTTGACACAATAACCAGGCTCAACAAAACAAAAGGGATCACTTTCCTTCTTTCCTCACACCAGTTGAACCTTATCCAAAAAATATGCCATCGTGTAGGAATACTTTCAAAAGGAAGCCTTATAGGCGAAGGGCATATCGACAGCCTGGGACGAGATTTATTCGGCGGCGGGAGGTTCAGGATAGAACTTGAAGTGTTGGAAATTAACCAAAAATTGCTGGAAAACTTAAAAGCAATAGAAGAAGTCAACAATATCGAAAAAGAAGGAAATAAATTATACGTTTTATCCGATGAGGATATAAGGTCAGAGATATCAAAGGTGGTCGCCAATTCAGATTCTGTGCTGACCAGCATGAATATCAAGGAGTATGCTCTGGAGGAAATCTACTTAAAATATTTTAAAGAGGAGTAATATGAAGAGTATTCTGACTGTATATAGAAAAGAACTCACAGATTATTTTAGCAGTAAAAAATTTATAATTTTGCTGGTACTGGTTTATGCCGCGGGCCTCTCTTCTGTTTATGTGTCTCTTCAAAATATAAGGGCCGCGTCTGCAGGGATGGACAGGAACATATTCTTAAACCTGTTTACCATTTCCGGGGATATACTGCCTTCTTTCATAAATTTCATCAGCCTTTTTATACCCATAATAGGTATCATATTTGGTTTTGACGCCATAAACAGTGAAAAAAGAAGCGGGAACCTTTCCCGGCTTCTCTCCCAGCCCATTTACAGGGACAGCGTCATAAATGGGAAATTTTTAGCCGGTATTACAACCCTAGCTATAATCGTGACCAGCATAGTTCTGCTGATAGCAGGTATAGGATTGAGGTCCATAGGTGTCCCCCCTTCACCAGAGGAAATATTGAGGATTTTCTTCTTCCTGGTGATTTGCATAGTCTACGGCGCTTTCTGGATGGGGCTTTCCATGCTCTTTTCGGTAGTCATGGAAAAAACAGCTACTTCCATCCTGTCTTCTGTAGCCATATGGCTGTTTTTGCTGGTATTTCTGCCCATAATCGCAAATGCAGTTTCCAATGCAATGGTTCCTCTTGAAAATGCCACAGGGGCTGACCAGGTAAGAAACTATGTAATAGAACGCAATATTTTGAGGATATCGCCAGCAACCCTTTTTTCCGAATCAATAACCACTTTGCTGGTTCCCACAGGGGGCCATCTTCTCCTAAACCCCCAGGCTTTTGTGGCCACAGACCTTACCAGGATGCTTTTAAGCCCTCTTACCTTGGGTCAGAGTTTGGTGCAGGTATGGCCTCAGCTGGTAGCTATCATAGCACTGGCAATAATATGTTTTGCGCTCTCCTATATCCTGTTTATGAGACAGGAGATAAGGGCGACCTAGAAAGCTCAAGCTTTATTGATTACCGGTAAATTGTTCCAGCCTGTCCAGGCTCGACTTAAGGTCGCTTGGCAGGGTGTCTTCAACCTTTAAGGGGTTCTGGGTCACGGGATGTATAAATTCAAGCCTGTTAGCATGTAAAAAATGCCTGTCCAGGCCTATTTTTTCAGCAAGCCGCATAGATATTTTATTTCCATAAGTTCTGTCCCCAACCACAGGATGGCCTATATGGCCCAGATGGACCCTTATCTGGTGGGTCCTGCCCGTCTCCAGAGTGACATCGAGAAGGCTTGCCTCCTCATCGTATTCTTTTATCAGGTTAAATTCCGTGATAGCCTCCCTTCCCCTATCGATGGCCACTGACATCTTTTTTCTGTCTTTTGCAGACCTTGCCACCGGTAATATGATCCTTCCCTTTTTTTCAAAAAATATACCCTGGACCAGAGCTATATAATTTTTTTTTACCTTTCTTTCCTTAAAGAGGGAGGTGAGATTCTCATATATGCTGTCGTCCTTGGCTATCACTATCAGGCCCGAGGTATCCTTATCCAGCCTGTGTACAAGCCCGGGCCTCTGGGGGTGCCCCATGCCGGATAACCTGTCACACCTATATACCAGGGCATTCACCAGTGTCCTGCTGTCATGCCCGGGTCCAGGGTGGCAGACGATGCCTGCAGGTTTTGAGATTACCAGAAGGTGGTCATCTTCATATAATA
>PWSB01000229.1 GCA_003563375.1 Actinomycetota bacterium
GGCATCTTCGGTACTGGTAATCTTTTCATTTAAAAATCCTTCTGCCTCTCTGGCTACATCAAAGTCAGCCTGTGCCATAATCCTTTTTGCAAGAGGCTCAAGCCCTGCTTCCACTGCCTTGTCCGCCTTGGTCTTTCTTTTTGGCTTGTAAGGAAGATAGATGTCTTCAAGCTCAAACAAGCTCTCCGCTTCCGCTATGCTCAGATAAATCTCCTCAGACAGCTTTCCCTGCCTGGATATCTCGTCTGTTACTGTCTTTTTTCTAGCATCAAGCTCTCCCAGCCTTTTTATCTCTTTTTCTATCCCCCTTATAACCGTCTCATCCAGGCCTCCTGTGGCCTCTTTTCTGTACCTTGATATAAAGGGGACGGTGTTTCCGTCTTCAAGGAGCCTTATGGTGCCGGCTGCGCTTTTTACAGGCAGCTTGAGTTTTTCTGAGATCTTTTTTGAATAGTCTTCCATAAATAATTTTTCACATAACAAAACAGCAATATCCTATAATCTATTGGAAGACTAATCAATAGGTAAATGAATGTCAGCTTCCTGCCATATCCATCAACAGGCCTATCACCCTTATAACCGCAGGCCCAATGATTACCGTCATAAGAGCTGGAAAAAGGCAGAGTATCACGGGGAAGACAAGCTTTACGGGGGCTTTTACCCCTTCCTCTTCGGCCCTCTGCCTTCTCCTTGTCCTCATCTCGGATGCCTGCACCCGGAGCACCTTGCCTATTGATATGCCGAATGTCTCCGCCTGTATCATGGATACGATGAACGTGTTAAGGTCAGCCACCTCGGTCCTGCGGTTAAGGCTCCTAAAGGCTTCCTTTCTGGAGTAGCCAAGCTGTAGCTCACGGAGCATCTTATTAAGCTCCTCTCCAAGGCTCCCCCTTATGTTCTGGGCCACCTTGGCAAGGGCCCCGTCAAAGCCCATACCTGCCTCGACACTTATGGTCAAAAGGTCCAGGGCGTTGGGAAGGGCCTTTTTTATCTCATCCTGCCTGGCCCTTGCCCTCCTCCTTACATATACCTCCGGGAAAAAATAAGATATGGGTATAAGCGCCAGGACCGCAAAGACCAAAAGGCCGGAAAGAGGAAAAAACACCAACATGATTATGGCAAAAAAGAAAAACCCTATGGGAAACATGAATTTGACAGCCAAATACATGTCCACGCTTACCTTCTCATACATGCCCGCAAGCTCGAGTTTATGCTTGGTTGATTCAGCTATATTTGCCGGGCTGAGCCTCTTTACAAGCCCCCCGATTTTAGAAAACAAAGGCATTGCCGTCCTCTCGAAGAAAGACAGCTGTTCCTTGGCCTGTGACTGGGGTGTTATCTGGTAATAAGAAAGCTTGTCCATGCTTCTTTTGGGCCTGTTTTTTGCCACAGCCGGCAAGCCGGAGAATACCACTATAAGAAATACGGTTGAAAAAACAGAACCTAAGACTATGTAAAGATATATGTCTCCCATGATTTTATTCTCCTAATACTGTACCCTTATAATCTTTAATATCCATATGATGCCCGCTATCATAAGCAGCCCTGAAATCCCTATCATTGCAAGCCCCAGGATGTTTGTGACCAGCAGGCTGATATATTCCCTGTTGGTAAAACTTATAAAAGCTGCCACCACAATGGGAAGCGCTATGAGGATGATGGCAGAAAGCCTTCCCTCGGCGGTAAGCGCCTTTATCTGCCGCAGTACAGTATCCCTCTCCCTTATGGTGGAAGCAATGGTCTCAAGGACCTCTACAAGGTTTCCCCCCACCTCCCTCTGTATGTTTACAGCCATTACAACCCACCTGAAATGCTCTGTGTCAAGCCTTTGTGACATGTTCTCCAGTGACTCCCTTTCAGCAAGGCCCATCCTTATCTCGGACAGCACCTTCTTAAACTCATAGGACATGGGGGCCTCGGTCTCTTCCACCACCATGGCAAGGGCCTGGTTGAAGCTATAGCCTGCCTTAAGTGACCCGCTTATAAGCTGCAGGGTCCCCGGAAGCTGTTCATTGAACTTTAAAAGCCTCTTTTCGGTCCTGAAATTTATTATCAAAAAAGGAGCGAATATTATTATGAGGACAACAAGCAGGGTAAGCATTATATTTCCTGTAAATAGGTATATACCCAGAATGGATATGGTGACCAGGACTATATGCAGGGTTATAAATTCTGATGCCCTGATGCTCATACCGGCCCTCTCAAGCTTTAGGTCAAAGTAATCTATAAACCCCCTTTTTGAAGCCATCCTGGATACAAAGTTGACCAGGCCGCCCCCAAGCCTCTTTTTTGGTGCCCCTTCTTCATCTTCTGAGCTTTTTTTTGACTTATAGCCGTAGAACTCGGTCCTTGTCTTTACCAGTTTGCTTGAAGGCATGACCATGGCAGCCAATATGTATACAAAAAGGATTATGCCAAAAAAGATGGCAGCATACAGGATAAGCCTTACCCACCACAGCCTAAACCATCCCAGAAATGGATGCATGCTCTCCCTTATTACCGTGGTAGGCGGGGGGGCATAAAAAGGGTTCA
>PWSB01000221.1 GCA_003563375.1 Actinomycetota bacterium
TATCTTCTGCCAGCAGTTCTGCTGATTTAGCTATAGAAACCTGATGTATAAGATCTGCCGCATGGGCCCCTATAATATGTGCACCCAGTAATTCCCCGGTTGAAGAATCAGTTATTATTTTTACAAAGCCTTCAGTTTGGTTATCTATCAAGGCTTTGCCATTGTGGGTGAAAGGAAATTTGCCTACTTTTATGTCCTTGCCTTGTTCCTTGGCACTTTGCTCGGTCAGTCCCACCGCCCCGATCTCAGGAGAAGAAAATACAGCATATGGAACCGATAAATAGTCCATCTTCTTTTTTTGCCCCCTTATATTCTCAAGTGCTGTCTTCCCTTCAGAAGAAGCTACATGGGCCAGCTGATATCCTCCTATTACGTCACCGATAGCATATATGTTATCTGCAGTTGTTTTAAAATAGCTGTCTATCTTTATGCAGCCCCTGTGGTCTATCTCCACTCCGGCTTCCTTTAAACCCATCTCAGATGTGTTGGGTCTCCTTCCTATCGATATAAGGATCTTTTCAGCCTGCAAGGTCCTGCCGTTATCGGTT
The DNA here is from genome assembly GCA_003563375.1 of Actinomycetota bacterium. Taxonomy (GTDB): domain Bacteria; phylum Actinomycetota; class Humimicrobiia; order Humimicrobiales; family Humimicrobiaceae; genus Halolacustris; species Halolacustris secundus. The sequence continues at coordinate 549 of PWSB01000221.1, forward strand.
GTTAGTTCAAAACCAGACCCTTTCTTTTTATATTGGGATATAGTAGTAGTGGTAAGGATATCCATACCTCTTTTTTTATAGGATGATGAGACCAGGTCAGATACCTCTACATCTTCATTGGCGAGTATCTTGGGTAGCATTTCTATTATGGTAACCTTTGCACCCAGGGCCGCAAAAATATTTGCAAACTCAATCCCAATCACTCCCCCTCCTACAATGGCCAGGGATTGGGGCACCTCTTTTAGAGACAGTATCTCCCTGTTGGTCAAAATATTTGGCTTACCGATCTCAAAGGGGGCTACACTTGCTGGTGAAGAGCCTGAGGCTATTATTATATTCTTGGCGCTTATTTTCTCATCTTCTGTCTCTATGGTCTTTTGTGAGGTTAAACTTGCTCTACCTTTTACCAATCTTATCTTGTGTTTTTTAAAATGGAAATCAATGGATTTTCTCAAAGTAGAGACCACCCAGTCTTTTCTTTTTACTGCAGCTGTAAAATCAATGCTTGGATCTACATTTAACCCAATTGCTGCCGCTTTCTTCATCTCCTCCATGGTATGCACAAGGTGGTAAAATGATTTTGTGGGCATGCAGCCCCAGTTAAGGCACACGCCACCAAGGTGTTCCTTTTCTATTACAGTGGTTTGTATACCAAGTTTTGCAGCCCTTATGGCGGTAATATATCCGCCTGGGCCAGAGCCTATTATAGCTAGGTCTGTTTTAATCATTTATTTGCTCCTTCCAACTAAAGAAAAAAATTAATATAATCCTATTTAAAAATGGATAGAATGGATATCTTAAGAAAAGCTAATTCTTTAAGTACAAAAAATAATATTATTTATTTTGACCTGGGAAAGGTGGAATATAATAGAGCATTCGGTCTGCAGAAGGACCTATTCAGCCTGGTCCAGGAGAAAGATTGTTTGGGGTTTTTACTCCTGCTACAACATCCTCCGGTTATAACCATTGGAAGCAACCGGAGCCTTGAAAATCTAATCAGCGGCAATAAAGTACTGTCTAAAAAAAAGATCGACCTGGTCCAGTCCACGCGAGGGGGGGATATTACCTTTCACGGTCCCGGCCAGTTGGTTGCCTATCCTATAATAAACCTCTCCAGATTTGGAAAAGACCTGTCCCGTTATGTATATAACCTTGAGCAGGTGATAATCAATACATTAAACCATTTTAATATAAAGGGTGTAAGAATAGAGGGGCACCGGGGGGTTTTTATAGGAAACAAAAAAATAGCCTCCATAGGGATAAAAATAAAAAAATGGACCACAATGCACGGGCTTGCCTTAAATGTTGACACAGACCTCCGATATTTCAAACATATAATAGCCTGCGGACTAAAGCAATACCATCCCACTTCCATGCAGGAAATACTGAACACCGAAGTCTCTTTTTATTATGTCAAAGAACGTTTACTGGCTGAATTCAAAAAAATATTTACAGGTCTTTAACTATTTTTTTCTTTTTTTAATACCTCATATATCTCTTTTAAGACCGTTAGTGGCTCCCTTAAGAGTCTTTTTGGAAAAAAAGGCATAAGGGTGACCACTGCTTTTTTCATATCCTCTGTCATACGGTGAGGTTTGGTCAGGATCCGGTTTATAAAATCTTCCGCAAAAACAGTCCTTAGGTGCCTCCTGTCGATCTCTATCCTTTTGCCGCAATCCTTGCATTCTACCGCCCTTAGGTAGTTTCCAATATAATCTACTGTATGGGGGACCTCTTTATTGCAATTAATGCAGAATAAAGTTATTTTAGCTTGGTCATCCTTATGCATCTTTTACCGCTCCCTGTCTTTAAAGAACCATCAATTCAGGATTTTCAATAAGCTCTACTATCCTCTCTAAAAATCTTGCCCCCATTGCCCCATCCAGAACCCTGTGGTCAACAGCAAGGGTTACCTGCATATAATTGCGGGGCTCTATTTTGCCATCCACTATACCAGGCTCTTGGTACATGGCACCCA
>PWSB01000076.1 GCA_003563375.1 Actinomycetota bacterium
AAATAACCTTGCGGCGCCAGCGCCGTGAACCTAACTGGTCCTAAGGGAATAACGTGATCACCTTGTCATCTTGCCACGAAGCCCTATTCTACGGGGGTTTAGCGCTCCTTGCCAAGGTGATCACGTGATCATCTTGGTAACACGGGTTAAACCTCGATTCTATAGGGGTTTAAGGGGGGTGTCCAAGGTGATCAAGCTTTTCCCCTAGTGAACTTGATCATCTTCCTGATCATCTTCTACTGGCATCGCCCAGCACCAGGGAGCATCGCTACCCAGCCCCTGTGTCTTATATGATGTAATCCCCAGCGACTTCTTAGCCCTGCGCAGCGAGGCTTTGCTGATTCCCTGCTTTTTCGCCTCCGCGAATAGTGATTCTGAGGTCACAGGACCCCCCGCGAGCATCTCCGTCAGGAAATCGCTGGCGCTGTCAACGGCCGTGCGTTCCTTGTCATCGGGCTCATCCCCCATGAGCCGTCCAGCGGTCAGGTTTGAAAGGCCCGTCCAACTGAACTGACTGTGTTCGATTTTAAACCCCATGGCAGGCCCCATCTGTGCCAGGGAGCTTTTCACCTGGACGATGGCGCGGTCAACTGGGGTCTCCGGATCCTTCCCAACCAACAGAACAGAGCGGGCAGCGGCCGCAAAGTCGATGCTCCCGATTCCCCTGTAAACCTGCCTGGAAGTTTTGGCTTTGGAGAGATGCCTAATGCAGATTACCGCCACCCCGTGCTTCTCCGCCACTTTCGCCAGTTCGCTCAACAGAGGCCTGGTCTCATTCGCACGGTGCATGTCCACCTTTGAACCCAGATAGGCCTGGATTGGATCTGCCACCATGAGGCAGGGCTTAAGTTCTTGAATGGCCTGCTCAATGATGCGAATGTCAGACAAGGTAACACCCTGCAACCTTCCCTCCTCGTCCCTGCTCCCGGTCAACATGTAGACCCTTGTTGAATCTGCACCCGCCGCGTCAAGCCTGGGGCGAATGGTGTCCGCAAGCCCGTCCTCTGCCGTCATGTAAATTACACTTCCTGGCTCCATCTTGATTTCTGACCTCCCGGTCGCGGGGTCAGGCAGGGGGTATCCAGCAGAGACACATGCCGCGATTTGGATCGCGACCCATGTTTTGCCGTCTCCAGGGTCCCCCTCCATCAAAGTAATTTTACCAGCGGGGATATAGGGTTCCCAAAGCCACTGAACATCCTCAGGCTCAACATCGCTCATCCTGACAAGCTCAGGGACCCTAATGCCTTCACTACGGGTTTTATCCTTGCCTTCCCTCACCGCATCCGGCTCTTTCAAAGCCCTGAGCTCGTGCCAACCCTTATCCTGGCAGCTGTTGTGGAAGCAACCAAAGGAGAGCGCACCATTCTCCAACCGGGTTATACGGGCAGTTCGCTGGTGCTCTGGGTTGAAAGGACATTCCGGCAACTCCCACAATACCCTCCCGCGCCAGGACTTCTCTGCCGCTTCGGGGAAGTGATCTGCCATCCACCCGGTTATATCAAACTGCCTGCCGGCTTGCAGTTCTCCCCTGGCATCGACGGTGCGAGGCATGGAGTCAGCAAGCCCCTCCAGCTGTTCGGCGGTAACCAGCTCGAATGAACTAAATTCCATATCCTGGACCTCCTAGTATCCGGGCTTGACGGTGGGGTCTCTCCGGTAGATTATCACCCTTACAACTCAGGGAGCCGTAAACCTTCCAGATTCTTGCAGCGTTGTGGACGCCTGTATCGACCAACACCCGATCGTCGCTGAAGTGGAAATCAAGTGCATCCAGAACTTTCTTAATCAACTCCTGAGAACGGCCGTCGTTGGGCAGGTCGACTCGGTAGAGAAGGTGGGCGCCGTTTCCACTTGATGCCAAGATAGGCTCGGGCCAGCCCCGCTTGCGCAGCTGCTCCCGAATCGCCCTGGCCCGCTCCAGGGCCAGCTCGTGCTCTTCCTCTGTGGAAGAGATCCCTGCGGGCCTCAACGGGTCAATGTCGATGGGGAGCCAGCTGCGGCAGAGGATATCCGCATCCCCCGTCGTGTGCGTCGCCCGTTCATTGACTCTGTTGCTTGCCCGCGCCTGCAGGGCTGGATTAACGGGGTTCAGGCTGAAATAGATACCTGGGGCTTTTCCGTTGTAGTGTGCGGCAGCCTCAGCGAACGCTTCGGGATCGTTGAAATAGCCACTGACCGTCCCCATTCTTCCTGCCTTGGGGATTCTAAGTTCAAAGACCTCGCCGGGTTGAAAGAACAAACCTATTGCATCCTTGATACTTTTCAATTCCATTGGTTGCATGCGTGTTATCACCCCAAACGTGTTATTTAAGTCCATCAACCGGCCCCTTTGGCCGTATACGCAGAAAGGGCCATACAAGGCCCCTTGCAGATTATCAAGCGATGAAGTATAATGACGATTAGCAAGGGGATGAAGCTCTCGGGCTGGCGGCAACCAGCCCCTTCAAGAGAGCTTCTTCTCTTATTTGTCCGGGAAATGACTGAGCGCGGTTAAGGCCAGCCAGCGTAACAA
>PWSB01000044.1 GCA_003563375.1 Actinomycetota bacterium
CAGGCCCCGGCTGATGCTGATATTGTAATATCTGTACCGGATTCTGGAACCCCTGCGGCTATCGGTTATTCTGCGCAGTCCAAAATACCTTATGCTGAAGGGTTTATTAAAAACAGGTATATAGGAAGGACTTTTATACAACCAAGTGCAGAGGTCAGGGAAATAGGGGTCCGGCTAAAACTCAATCCTTTAAAAGACATTATAAGAGGAAAAAAGCTTGTGGTGGTAGACGACTCTATAGTAAGGGGGACTACTTCCAGGCAGATCGTAAAAATGCTCTATGGAGCCGGGGCCAAAGAGATTCATATGCGTATAAGTTCCCCGCCGCTGATATTTCCATGCTATTACGGGGTGGATATGGCTACCCAAAAAGATTTTATTGCCAATCACAAGACGATAGAGGACATAAGAAAGTTCTTAAAGGTGGACAGTCTGCAATATTTGTCCATAGACGGGCTTCTCAAAGCTATCGGGGAATCCAAAAACAGCTGCTGCCTGGCATGCTTTAACGGCATATATCCCGTAGAGGTCCCCGAAGACTTTACAAATGGCAAATATCCCAAGAAAGACCGGAAGGTTTCCTCTAATGCCTGAAAAAGGGAAAAAATATTCTTATTCTGAGGCCGGGGTAGACATAAAAAAAGCCGACAGTTTTCTTGAGGGTCTGAAGGGATCCATAACCTCTACTTTTTCAGGAAGGGTATTAAACGACCTTTCTTCTTTTGCCGGCCTGTTTGAGCCTGACCTTAAAGGATACAAGCATCCAGTATTAGTATCTTCAACTGATGGTGTGGGCACAAAGCTCTTGCTTGCAAAAGAGACAGGTAATTATACTGAAATAGGCCAGGACCTGGTCGCCATGTGCATAAATGACATCATATGCAGCGGTGCGCTTCCCCTGTTTTTTCTTGATTACATAGCCTGCGGGAAAATAGATGAGAAAATCCTGGGAGAGGTAATAGGTTCTATTTCAAAAAGCTGCAAAATCTGCAGGGCAGCCCTTATAGGGGGGGAGACTGCTGAAATGCCCGGGATGTATGGCCAGGATGATATCGATCTCGCTGGTTTTGCAGTGGGCCTGGCAGACAAGCAAAAAATTATAACCCCAGATAAGGTAAAGGAAGGCGATGCGCTCATAGGCATAGCTTCTTCAGGTGTACACAGCAATGGTTTTTCCTTGATAAGGAAACTGGTCAAAGATAAAGCCCTCCGGATTGACAAGCCCTATGAAGGGGGAGGCATACTGGCTGAAGACCTTCTTGCACCTACCAGGCTTTATTTTCCCTTGATAGACCAGATCCTAAATAAATATGGCATTGATATACATGGGATAGCCCATATTACCGGAGGAGGTTTTTACGGTAATATAAACAGGATATTGCCACCGGGGCTGGATGCGGCAATCGAGGCAGGAAAATGGAAAATACCTCCTATCTTTGATTTTTTTATGCAACTGGGGCCTATTGATAAAAAAGAGATGTTTGGAGTGTTCAATATGGGTATCGGCATGGCCATGATTGCAAAAGAGGAGGATTTTCAAAAGATTGAAAAGATATCCATGGGCACCGGAGATAAAGCTTACCTTATAGGGAGAGTCAAAAAAGGAAACAGAAAGGTTAAAATTGATTTCTAGGAGGAAGAAGATCGCTGTATTTGCTTCAGGTTTCGGCTCAAACTTCCAGGCTATAAATGATTATATAAAAAATAAAGGAATAAACGGCTATATAGGCCTTCTTTTCAGCAATAACCCTGGGGCCTATGCCCTGCAGAGAGCAGAAAAAGACAATATAGCCACCTATGCATTGGATCCTAAAGATTTTAACGACAGAAAAGAATACGACCAGGAGATAGCCAAGGTCCTCAAAAAAGAAAATATAGACATTATAGTGCTTGCAGGCTATATGCTGCTGTTTACCCCCGGCTTGGTAAACCTTTTCAAAAACAGGATAATCAATATCCATCCCTCTTTGCTGCCCGCATTTAAAGGCACTCAAGGCATAAAAGACGCTTATGATTACGGCGTCAAGGTAACCGGGGTAACTGTACATTTTGTGGACGCTGAGCTTGACCATGGGCCTATCATCCTCCAAAAAGAGGTGGCTGTAAATGATTCCTACAGCTTAAAGGACCTGGAGGAGAGGATACACCAGGTCGAGCATGATCTTTATCCAAAGGCTGTAGAATATCTTTGTTCAGACAGATTACAAATAAAAGGGAGAAAAGTAATAATTAGAGAAAAAGAGGTGTAAGTTATGTCCGCATTAATAAAAAGGGCGCTTCTTAGCGTTTCAAACAAGGAAGGGCTGGTTGAGTTTGCCAAGAGGTTGCAGGGGATGGGAGTAGAATTATACTCTACAGGAGGAACATTCAAAAAACTTGCTGGCCAGGGCATAAAGGTGAAGAAAGTGGAGGACATAACCGGTTTCCCTGAAATGCTTGATGGCAGAGTGAAGTCACTGCATCCTTATATCCACGGGGCCCTGTTAGCTGATAGAAAAAATAAAAAACATATGCA
>PWSB01000088.1 GCA_003563375.1 Actinomycetota bacterium
AACTACATGGTAAATTGGTGCCCCCGCTGTTCCACGGCAGTATCCGATATCGAGGTAGAGCATATACAGAAAAAGGGCAAGCTATGGGATATAAAGTATCCTCTAATCGATGAGGACACAAATAAGCCCAGCCGCAATGAATACCTGGTGGTATCCACCACCCGGCCGGAGACCATGCTGGGAGATACTGCAGTGGCGGTAAATCCCAATGATGAGAGGTATGCGGGCTATAAAGGCAGCAAGGTCTATCTGCCCCTGACAGGCAGGAAAATACCAGTGATAGAAGATGGGTTTGTGGATCCTGAATTCGGTACCGGAGCAGTAAAGGTGACCCCTGCCCATGACCCTAATGATTTTGAGATGGGAAAAAGGCATGGTCTTGAACAGATTAATATTTTTACTCCTGAAGGTGTGGTCAATGAGAACGGTTTATCTTATCAGGGCCTTGACCGTTTCCAAGCAAGGAAAGCTGTCCTAAAAGACCTGAAGAGGCAGGGATATCTGTCAGGCGAAAAAGACCATGTTTTAAGTATAGGCAAGTGCTCAAGGTGTGAGAGCATTGTAGAGCCCAGGATATCCTTGCAGTGGTTTGTGTCCACTAAAAAGCTGGCGGGCCCTGCTTTGGAAGCGGTAAAAGACGGGCGGATAAGATTTATTCCCAAAAAGTGGGAAAAGATATATTTTGACTGGATGGAGAACATAAGGGACTGGTGCATATCCCGGCAGCTTTGGTGGGGCCACCGGATACCTGTATATTACTGTAAAAAGTGCGGAGAGGTAATTGTAGCTGAAACTAGGCCCCGGAACTGCCCAAAGTGCGCCCAGAGCAGCATAGAGCAGGACAAAGACGTGCTGGATACCTGGTTTAGTTCATGCCTTTGGCCTTTTGCCACCCTGGGGTGGCCCAAAAAGGATGACCAGCTCGATTATTTCTTCCCTACCTCTGTCCTGGTGACCGCCCATGACATCATATTCTTCTGGGTAGCAAGGATGATAATGATGAGTCTCTATTTTATGAAGGAAGTGCCATTTAAGGAGGTATTTATAAATCCTCTGGTAAACGATCCTTCAGGCCAGAAGATGAGCAAATCCAAAGGAAATGTAGTCGATCCTATGGATATTATAGAAAAACAGGGTGCGGATGTATTAAGATTTACACTCTGTTCCCTTACCACGCCTGGCAAAAACCTGCTTCTTGGAAATGACAAAATAGAGGGCTCGAAAAACTTTGCAAATAAAATATGGAATGCTTCAAAGTTTGTGCTGTCCAATATAGATAAGGGCGTGCTTGATACTGATATCGGCGACTTGAGTTTGAACCTGTGGGATAAATGGATACTTACCAGGCTGAATATGACAATCTCCGGAGTAAAAAGGAACCTGGAAAAATATAATTTTTCTTTTGCCTGCCGGATGCTCTACGATTTTTTCTGGAGTGATTACTGCGATTGGTATATAGAAGCAAGCAAGGTAAGGATATATTACTGCCGGGATGAAGAGGATAAGAGGACAGCATTATACCTGTTATGGCACATACTGGAAACGTATCTGCGGATGCTCCATCCCTTCATGCCCCATCTCACTGAAAATATCTGGCAGAATGCCCCTCATGAGGGTGAAAGTATAATGGTAGCTGATTACCCCCAAAAAGACAGCCATTTATACCATGCTGCACAAAGACAGGCTTCCGTCCTTTTTGGTATAGTAGGCCAGATAAGAAAAATACGTTCCGAGCTAAATATCAGCCCTTCTGCGAAAATAAAGGTTAACCTGTCCGCAAAGGATGAAAAAACCAGAGATTTAGTGGCTAGAAATTCAAAATATTTAGAAAATTTTGCCCGTATAGGGGAGCTTACATTTGGGGAAGCCAGCCAGAGGGGCTACATCAGCACCCAATGGAAGGATACACATATATATATTTATATACTGGATGTTGTAGACATAGACCTGGAGATAAAAAGGCTTGAAGACGAGATGAAGAAAGTCAGCCTGCTGCATGAAAAGAGCAAAAAAAAGATGGCCAACCCCCAATTTTTAAATAAGGCCCCCCAAGAGGTCGTGGCAAAAGAAAAAAGGAAGCTGGATGAGTTTACCGGTAAACAAAAACTGCTTTCCGGCCAGTTAGACAGGATAAAAAATATTAAAAGGTAGAATATAGGTGGATTACAGCAAGGTCGTCAAATACCTCGACGATTGTCTTATTTTCGGAATAAAACCCAGCCTGGTAAGGATTCATAAAATAATGGACCTTATGGGGGAAATAGGTGATACCAAGTTCATCCATGTAGTGGGAACAAACGGCAAGACTTCGGTAACCAAGATGGTCTCAGCTATACTTTATGGGCAGGGCATAAGTTGCGGCTACCACATTTCCCCGCATATTACTGATTATACCGAAAGGTTCTGGTATAAGGGTAGGGATGTAAGCCAAAAGGAGTTTGCCGGGTTGTTTGAAGCTGTTTACCCGTTTGTAGAGGAGGTAAACAGGATGGATCTGGGGGGG
>PWSB01000065.1 GCA_003563375.1 Actinomycetota bacterium
ATGACAAAAAGGTCCGGATATGATATGGAGCTTCAAAAAAAGAGGTTTCTAAAGGGTGCCGCAGAAAAGGGTTATCAGCTTAAAGTGGCAGAAAAGATATTCGGCTATATATCAAAATTTGCAAGCTACGGGTTCCTTAAAGCCCACGCTTCAGCTTATGCGGTGCTAAGCTATGGTACCTGTTACCTCAAGGCACACTTCCCTGCCGAGTTTTTAGCGGTGATCCTTACCAATGGCTCGGGATATTATCCTGCTGCCCAGTACACAGAAGAAGCCAGGAGGATGGGTATACCGCTAAAGCCTCCCTGCATAAACTTAAGCGGCTTTGCTTTTGAAGCTGAAGGAGGGATATCCATAAGGGTCCCCCTGGTGCAGGTAAAAGGATTGGGGCCTGCCCTGGTGGGCAGGATACTTAAAGAGAGGAAACGGGCAGGAAGATTTAAAAATTTCACAAACTTCTACCGAAGGTGCTTTTCCAGTGCCAGGATAAGCAGGGCAGCTGTAGAGAACCTGATAAAAACAGGGGCCTTTGATTTTGCGGCTCCCAACCGGAGAAAACTTTTACTCTACTTCTGGCATCTGGAAAGGGCGGGAAGCAAAAAAGTAGACCTTAGGGGTGTCTCGGACTTCAGCCTGGAAGAGAAACTGGATGCAGAAAGAAAAATACTGGGTTTTGAAATCAGTGCACCGCCTCTGGCTTTTTACCGGCAAGAACTGGAAAGCCTGGATATAACCTGCAGCAGCAGTTTCCGCTGCGGCCAGCTTCTTGCTGCAGGAAGGGTTATAAACAGGAAGATCGAAACCACCAGGGAAGGCAGGCAGATGCTTTTTTGTACCCTGGAGGATGCTGGCGGGATGTATGAGGCAGTATTTTTCCCTCATTCTTATGCACAAAATAAAAAAGAGGTACTGGGCTGTGCCGAGCTTCTTATAAAGGGCAGGATAAGTGCCCAGGACGGTGATCTCTCACTCGTAGCCCAAAAGGCATGGGGGCTTAAAAATTTGAAAAAGGCCAAAGAAAGCCTGAAAAATGATATCATAAAAAATGAATTAGTCTCAGAAACATCTAAGCTATGGCAAAAGAAAGAAAGATAATACATATAGACATGGATGCCTTCTTTGCCCAGATCGAGCAGAGGGATAATCCTAAATACAAAGACACCCCGCTCATAGTAGGAGGTCCCCTCCACCGCGGAGTGATATCCTCTGCCTCCTATGAAGCCAGGAAATACGGGCTCCATGCAGGCATGCCTCTCTCCAAGGCAAAAAAAATGTGCCCGGGAGGCATATATGTACCTGTAAACATGGAAAAATACATCACCGAATCGGAAAAGATAAAAAATATATTCTTCCAGTTTACCCCTTTGGTCGAGATGATGGGCTCAGATGAAGGGTTTATGGACATAACCGGATGCCAGAAACTTTTTGGGGATGCTGTCGAGATAGCCAAAAAGATAAAGGGTAGGATATATGAGCAGACAAACCTCACCTCCTCCGCAGGGATAGCCCCCAATAAGTTTTTAGCCAAACTCGCCTCCAGCCTGGGAAAGCCCAATGGCCTCACCGTGCTCCAAAACACAAAAAAGGTAAGGCAAAAGATAAAACAGCTTCCCATATCATATATATGGGGTGTAGGCAGGGTAGGCCAGCAGACCCTAAACCACATGGGAATAAATACCATAGGCCAGCTTGCAGACACCCCGGTGCATATACTGGAGTCCAAACTGGGCCAAAACGGCAAGATAATCCATCAGCTTGCCAATGGGATAGACAACCGCCCCGTGGTGCCTAACCAGGAACCAAAATCCATGGGAAGGGAGACCACCTATGACCAGGACATAGAGGATAGCGCTATACTCAAATCGACCTTGCTTCTGCTGTCCCAAAAGGTAGCCAGGAACCTTAATTATAAGCAGTACAAAGCAAAGACATTGACCCTTAAACTAAGATTTGCCGACTTTAAGACTATAACCAGGCGGCTTACCTTGGAAAGGCATACCTCCAATATAATGGAGATATACAGGACAGCGGTTAAAATACTTGAAAAAACAGACATAAGTAAAAAGAAAATAAGGCTTATCGGGCTTACCGCAGGCAACCTGAAGCCTGCATCCATGCTGACTACCCTGTTTTCAGACCAAGAATATGAGCGGCATGAAAATATAACCCAGGCAATTGAACAGATCTCAGAAAAATTCGGCCGGGACAAGATCACCCTGGCCAGGATCCTGGGAAAGGATATCAAGACAGACAGCTAGGCTTGGGACACCGATAATATATCCTGAGGATCAAGCAGGGAGATACCTGCATGTTTGCCTATGATCTCGACTTGGATTATCTTTTGAGGATTTTCCAGGTCGACCTTCCCAGTATCTATCATATCGGTGAGCTTTAATATAAGTTCCCTGTCATGGTAGCGGTGATAATGTCTTTTGACAAGCTCGAGCTTCCATTTTTCATTGTCTCCGATTCCCTGACCAAGGGTTTTTACCGCCTCCTGCATCTCTTCAATATCCGAAGACACCCATTTGTCTACAGGAATATAATGGTAAGTCCAGCCAAAAATCTCTTTACTGTTTTTGGAGAGAACCTTGAGCTTTTTTATGGCCTCTCTAGCATCAGGCACATTTACAAAAAAAATACCGCTGAACTCCGATTCCAGAAATTCAGGCTTTATGCCTGTTTTCCTGAATACAGCCTTGACCGCTTCCCTGGAAGAATCTGTATGTATGGCGTCATAGGTTATAATAAGGTTTGCATCCATTTAATGCATCTCCTTTATCCAAGTTTTTAACCTCAGATAATATTATTATACATAAAACCAGATTTAGCATTTAGAAAAAAATCTGGAAAAGATTATGGCCGATACCGAGCCTAAGAACGCAAAAATTGAAGCGATAGCCAAAGAATAAAGATATGTCCCGCCTATGTCAAAGAAATATCCTCCAGCTAATGGGCCCATTATTCCAGAGATGCCGTATGAAAGATGGACAAATGGATAAATCCTTCCAAGGTTTTGGATGCTGTAAGTATTACATACTTCTGCAGCAAAAAGCACAAAATTCGATCCAAATCCTGCGCCTACCAAAAAGGATAGTATTACCAGTCCTGCATTATTTCCTCCCAGCAGTATCAGCAGGCCAACCGACACCGCCAGTGAAAGCTGTGCAGCGAATATTGCTCTTTTGGTGCCTATTGTATCTGTCATCCTCCCCCAGAAAATCCTTCCTGAAAAGTTTCCTATGCTCAGCATACTTATGGCTAGCACAGCATAAAAGTTGTCCGCCCCGTAGAAAAGCCCGATAGGAGCCAGATTGCCAATGACCAGTATGCCCGAGAAAGTCCCGAAAAACATTAGCCAGAAAAGGAGCCAGAATTTCTTATCCTTCAGCACCTGGCCCATACCTACAAGTCTTACCCCATTGTTTTGTACCTTGTAGGGAGGCACCAGGACCAGTGAGCATAAAAATATTATGGAACCATAGGCAACAGCCAAAGCCCTGAATACAAAAAGCACCGAATAACCCCTGTCAAATAATGAACTTACCAGGAAAGATAGGAGTATGGCTCCTGCCCCAAATCCGGCAACAGCTATTCCGGTTATGGTACCCCTTTTTTTGGGAAACCATTGCACAGGGGTAGTCAAGCAGGAAACATAACCAAATCCTGTGGCTGTCCCAGCTAATAAACCTATACCAGCCACCAGTAAACCCAAGCGGCCCTGTGAGATGGAGGCCAGGATGTAACCTGAAGAAAAAAGTACAGCACTTATAATGCAGCTTATCCTGGGCCCAAGTTTTACCAGCAACTTTCCAGCAATGACAAAGGAGACAGTAAAAGAAAGGATTATTAGGCTTAAGATTACCTGTGTCTGGCCGGCGGAAAAACCATATTCCTGTCTCAGGGGAGGTACGAATATACTGAACCCGTAAAAGCCGCCCAGGCAAAGCATTATAAAAAAAGATGAAATTACTACTAAATATTTCCTTGCGTTTTTCATAAGTCTATTATGGCAAAAATAATCTAGTGTAATTTACATCAAATCCAAAGCAAAGTAAACAATATGCCGGTAAGGCAGGAAAAAATAAGCTTTGCCCTTGGCCCAAAGGACCTTTGGGCTTTTAAAACAGAAGGTCAGTTATGAGGTCTATATTGTCAGCAAAATGATAACCCTCCAGATTATTCTCGATCTCATCCGAATATTCAATGAGCTTTTCAGCCATCTGTTCATATTTTCTTACCAGTTTAACAGCAAGGTTTAATGATTTTATCCTATCATCACGTGGGGAAGTAAGGTCTATTTCATGCCAGCCTGGAAAATTTACCTTTTTCAGGTAATAATACATCTCAAGATTATCCCAAAAAGCTAGTGTGCCGAATATGAGGTCGGGGTCAGCATCACGGTAATTATCGTTTAGGTGGATTATCCCGAGCTTCCCGCGAGCATTAAGGAGGGCTACTGATTCAGCAAGGCTTTCCTGGGCCATCAAAGCATGCCCGGTGTCAACACAACCAGTGATATTCTCAGCACCCACGTCAGAAAAAAGCATCATCATCTTGCCCATATTACTTATATACTGTCTTTGCCGGGGATCCTTGGATTTATACTCTACACCTATCTCCACCTCCAAGTCATGGGCACATATCTCCTTATAGGCAGCCACCATGTTATTCCACCCCTGTTCATAGTTTACCTGGAATGGGTAATCAAAACCGTCATGGGCAGGCCATATCATTGTCTTGGCATCCGGGATATGCTTGGTAAAATCCATAGCTTGCTTGCACAAGGCAATATTTTCTTTCCAGACCTTTTCTTCATTTGTAGCCAGGGCCCCATGCCTCCATTTACGGTCCGAATAATCCTCTACAGAGACATCCGCTACTTTCAATCCAAAGGAACCAAATTTCTCTTTGAGCTTTTCGGGATCATCAGTAAGGCCTTGTTGGGGGTATTCTATGCCAATACCGTCCAGCCCTTCTACTTTTGACATTATGTCCAGCTTTTGGTCTAACTCCAGAGGCTCAAAGTATCCCTGGGGTACATATCTTTCTCCATATGTCCCCAAGCACCAAATGCCCACACTGACCTTGAATTTCATCTCAAAACCTCCTCAGACTTTATAATATCGGTCCGCTCCTTTTCCAGGAGCATTTTAAAACCCTTTATTTTTGAATGAATACCTCAAAACGGTCCTGGGAAGCCTTGCATATGGGGCAGATCTCGGGCGGTTGTTCTCTGGCGCACAGGTAGCCGCATACCCTGCACCGGTAAACCGGAAAACTGACCCTGATCTCTGCAGCACTTTGTTTTTCACTTTGCTCCCTGCCCCTTCTTTCCGGTATGGAGGTGAGCGGCTTTTTGCCTTCAGCGACATCTTTGCTCACATAAAGCCCACAATAGCATGTGCCGTACTGGACCAGATCCTGGTCCCTGTAATCACAGGGACATATTATATCAAGATCCTTTTCTCTGGTTCCTTCTGCAAGCCTGCACGGACAGGCTTGATATCCGTATCTTTTTATATTTGTAATAAGGCTTACCATCAGAGCAATTGTAAATTCCTTATTAGGATTTAGGTAGTAACCTGAGTTCTCAGCCTCCCGTTTTTTCTTTTTGTATAAGCTTTGGGCATCCATTAATCCTCTCCAAGTCTTTCATCTATCTTAGCTTTGTCAAAACCTACTATGCAGATGTCATCATCTATGACCATGGTTGGAAACCCGCCTTCAGGATTATGCTTTTTCAACTGTTCCATGGCCTCTTTCCTCTCTTCTCCTTCAAGCAGGTCGACATCGATATATTTATAATCAACCCCCATATCTTTTAAAAGGTTTTTTGTCTTCTTGCACCAGATGCAGGTGCTTAAAGTATACATCATAACTTTTCCCTTATTCTTCCCTTCTACATGTTTTGGTTCAGCCATTTTCTCTCTCCTATCTTTCTAAATAATTTGTTATTGCTTCAATGGTTTTATCAATATCATCTTTTCTTATCCAGTAATGGGTAACCAGCCTGTAGGAACCCCTCCTCACGGGATTGACCTTAATAGAATTTTTGAAAAGGTAACCTATAAAATCCTTATGGTCAAAACCCTCAGCCTTTATGTTGAAAAAGACCATATTTATGTCCAGCCTGCTTTTCTCTACCTCTATTTGTCCTATTTCATCCAGCCTCCGGGCAAGATATTTGGCATTTTCATGATCCACGCTTAGCCTAGGGGCCATTTTCTTTAAAGCTACTACCCCGCAAGCAGCTAGATACCCAGCCTGCCGCCATCCTCCTCCCAGAAGTTTTCTAATTTTCTTAGCTCTTTTTATAAACTCGGATTTACCGCATAACATAGAGCCCACAGGACAGCATAAGCCCTTGGAAAGGCTGAACATCACTGAATCGCAATGGGCCGCAAGCAGTTTTGGTTCAACGCCCAGGCAGGCTGCTGCATTAAATATTCTTGCCCCATCGAGGTGAACGGGGATATTTTTTCTCTCGGCTAACAGGTATAGATCCCGCATCTCCTCTATGCCCAAAACGGTACCGTCGGAATGGGCATTCTCCGTACATATAAGGCCTGTTTGAGGGTGGTGCAGATCCTCTTCCCTTATGAGGGATTCGATCTCCTCCGTTTTAACGTGACCATGAATATCTTTTACGGTCCTTAACTGGACTCCAGCCAAAAAGGCTGGAGCACCTGCCTCATGCTGCACAATATGATTTCCCTCACCGATTATTACCTCATCTCCCCTTTTGGCATGGACCAGTATGGCAAGCTGGTTGCCGAAGGTCCCCGAAGGCACAAAAAGAGAATCGTCTTTGCCCATTGCCAAAGCTGATAATTTCTGAAGCCTGTTTACAGTAGGATCGTCATCGTAGACATCATCCCCTACCCTTGCCTCTACCATTGCATTCAACATCTCAGCTGTAGGCTCTGTCACAGTATCGCTTCTTAAATCTATATAATCCATAGGAAAAATTTAATATTAATAATTAAATGATACCTGAGAATCCTGGATTAATAAAATAGAAAAAATTCCAAGTATTTTTTCTATATTTCTTTAATATAATTCTATCTATTAATTAATTTAATTTAGATTTCTTATATGATACTATTATGTTAACAAAAATGACCTTTTCAGGAGTAATATGAAAGCAGAAAATATTTCCATCAAAATAGGAGGGGAAGCCGGCCAAGGTATAAAAATCTCGGGATTTATGTTATCAAAGGTATTTGCCAAAAAGGGATATTTTGTAACAGATTCAAATGAGTATCCCTCTCTTATACAAGGCGGCCACAACACATATACCATAAATGTAAGCACCTCCCATGTCCATTCTATTTCTAAAAACCTGAACGTCCTAACAGCCCTGGATAAAAAAACTATAGACCAGCACAGGGAAGAGGTGTCCTATGGGGGTTTTGTATTATATGACGACCAGGACTGCACTCCCGAGCAAGCCAAGGAGCATAGAAAAGACCTAAATTACATCGCGGTCCCTCTAGCAAGGATAATAAAAGAGATAAAGGCACCGCTCCTCATGAGGAACAGTGTCGCCCTTGGAGCCATACTTGCCCTAATAGACGTTCCTTTTGACATGTTGGGTACGGTAATAAAAGAGACTTTTTTTAAAAAAGGCGATGAGGCAGTAAACTTCAATACACGGGCTGCTGATATGGGGTATAAATATATAAAGGAAAAATTAAACAGTTCTGTTCCCTATAGCCTTGAAATCGTAAAACAAAAGAACAAGATGCTGGTCACCGGTAATGATGCTGTATTTGCAGGAGCGGTAAGATCAGGGTGTAAGTTTTTCGCCTCCTATCCCAGGACACCCGCTTCGTCGATATTGCATTCTTTCGCTTCTGTTGGAAATGATTACAATATTGTCACCAAACAGGCAGAAAGCGAATTGGCAGTGATAAATATGGCCATCGGCGCATCCTTTGCTGGAGCAAGGGCTATGCTGGCCACATCCAGCAGCGGTTTTTCTCTTATGAATGAAGGCCTATCTGCAGCTGCCATGACCGAAACACCGCTGGTCATGGCAGTTTCTCAAAAACCAGGACCTGCTTCAGGGATGCCGACCTGCACTGAGCAGGGAGACATGCTGTTTGCGGTTAATGCCTCCCATGGAGAGTTTCTCAGGGTTGTGGTAGCACCCGGAGACCCCAGAGAATGCTTCTATTTGACCGGAAAAGCATTTAACCTTGCAGATAAATACCAGATACCTGTCATAATCCTCCTTGATAAGTACCTTTCGGAGAATCATCATGCTTACGATAAATTTGATGTTTCCATGATAAAGGTGAACCGGGGAAGGCTGGTTTCAAAAGCATATGATGTCAAAAAAGATTATAAAAGATACAAAAAAAATGAAGACGGCATATCCCACAGGGTAATAAGCGGCCTTAAAGGGGGAGAACATATTGCCAATACGGATGAACATGATGAGTATGGCTTCTCCTGTGACAATGCAAACAATAGAAAAGAGATGATGGATAAGAGGTTTAACAAGGTCAAAGCCCTGGTCAGGGATATCACCCCGCCAAAAATATACGGCCCTCCCGAAGCCGAGGTTACCTGCTGGAGCTGGGGATCATCCAAAGGCCCTATAATGGAAGCCATGAAGACTTTGAACAGAGAACAGAAGAAGGTCAACCTGGTACATTTTAACTACCTTTACCCGTTTCTTATCGACCCGGTTATGAAGATAATAAAAAAGAGCAACAAAAATGTCATCGTGGAGAATAACAAGACCTGCCAGCTGGGGAAGCTTATGATGATGAATACAGGTTTAAAGTTCACCAGCAGGATACTGAAATACAGCGGAAGGCAATTCCTCCCCGAAGAAATAGTTTCTGGAATCGAACAATTATAAAGGATGGGACATGAATAAAAAAGAAACTTTAAAACCCCAGGATTTCAATACACAGATTAGACCAACCTGGTGTCTGGGATGTGGAAATTTTGGAATATGGAATTCAATTAAAAAAGCTTTTGCTCAAATGGGCTTGAAAAACCATCAGATCCTCACAGTATACGGGATAGGATGCTCAGGCAACGGCACCAATTTCCTAAAGACCTACGCATTTCATGCATTACATGGAAGGGCGCTGCCTGTAGCAACCGGAGCAAAACTGGCAAATCATAAGCTGAACGTAATTGCAATGGCCGGTGATGGGGACGGTGTTGGAATAGGAGGAAACCATTTCATACATACCTGCAGAAGGAACATCAACCTGACCTATATAATGCATGATAACCAGGTCTACGGCCTGACCACAGGCCAGGCAGCCCCAACCTCAGATAAAGGGTTTCAAACGAAATCCACACCGGGAGGTACCCTTGAAGCACCTGTCAATCCTGTTGCTCTTGCTTTGGCCTCAGGTGCAACCTTCGTGGCAAGGGGATTTTCTGGTGATGTAAAACACCTTTCCGGATTGTTTATGGAAGCAATAAGGCATAGGGGTTTTTCCTTTGTAGATGTTCTTCAGCCTTGTGTCACTTTTAACAAAAAAAATACCTATAACTGGTTCAGGGAGAGGATATATAATCTTCAGCAGGAAGAAGATTTTACGAATACCGACCTCATAGAAGCATTAAAAAGGGCCAAAGAGCACAAGGAAGACAGAATACCCATAGGCATATTTTATCAGGAGCAAAAACCTCTTTATGAAGACAGCTTAAAGCAAATAGAAAG
>PWSB01000005.1 GCA_003563375.1 Actinomycetota bacterium
CAGTTTTTGCGGTTCTACTTGGTCCTGAGCCTTTGGAGCGGCCAATGACACCGATAGCTTGTCCCCTTTTTTTATCCTGTAGCTCTTTGTGGTAGGGTTTTGGTTTACCAGGATATTTTTGTCATCAATGAGCCTGGAGACGCTGCTTCTGGACAGGCTGGTGATCTTTTTGGATAAATATATGTCTATTCTTTGGCCAGCCTCGGGGTCAGTGACCATAAGGTCGATCTTGTCTTGTTTCAATTAATCATTTTTGAGTTTTTTTTAAAAAATTCTTTAAACAGCAATAGGATAGCTATGCCGAAACCTATCACGATGGAGCTGTCCGCTATATTGAAGACGGGCCAGTATAGAAAATGGATAAAATCAGTAACCTCTCCAAGGACCAGCCTGTCTATAAGGTTTCCCAGGGCTCCTCCCATTATCAGCCCTAGTGAAATATTAAAGAAATAAGATTTTATCCTTAACAAAAACTTGATAAATACTATAAGGAACACGGCAACAAAAGAGATGATGGCTAAAATGGTGGTCCCGTCCTGGAAAAGGCCGAAGGCAGCTCCGGGGTTTCTTACGTGGGTGATATACAAGAACCTGGGTATCACTTCCATGGAACTTGATACAGGAATGGTGGCCTTGATCCAGTATTTGGTCAGCTGATCTAAAAATAAGACTATTACAGCGCTTAATATGAATATAAAATGCATAAATTTTAATGATTTCATCTAGACAATACTCCCTACCACCTCTAGCGAGACTTTTATCTCTGAACCGTTTACTTTTACTTTTTGGGTAAAAATTTGCTCTTTTGGTCCAAATACAAGATTCTCGGCAAGGGTCTCCTTCTTTATGTAATCTTTGAATTTATCTATTATCCTGCTCTCCTGTTTTCCGGCTTGTACATATATATTTATTGTGTTCTCTATTGCAAAATCTGCCTTCTTCCTCAAATTCTGCACATGGTGTACAAACTCCCGGACAAACCCTTCCTCCTGCAGCTGTTCCGTAATACTTGTAGGCATACCTATGGTGAAGGTAGCATCACTTTCTATAGCAAAACCTTCTTTGTTTATAGCTTCCACAAGCAGTTCCTCAGGCATAAGCTCTATCTGCTTACCATCGACCATCATGGATATTTTTTTATTGTTTTTTACCTTCAAAGCAATTACTGCAGGATTAGACCCATCAAGCTTTTCCCTTATCCTGGGAACCAGGGAGCCGTATTTTGGGCCTACCAGCTTGAGGTTGGGTTTGATGTCATAACTGACCAGTTCATCCCTGTTTTTGAGGATCTCAATTTTTTTAATGTTTAGCTCTTCCTTTATTATATCTTCAAAGTGGATTATGGCCTTTGATATCTTCTGGTCCGGTTCAAAGTAGATCTTGGCCGATTGTAAAGGCTGCCTGGTCTTGATGTTGGCCTTGTTTCTTATGGTCCTGCCCAGGCTTACTATATCTCTGGCAACAGCCATGCTGAAACTCAGATCGCTGTCTATAAGGGACGGGTCTGCCTGCGGATAATCTTCAAGATGGACGCTGAGCATCTCTTTATTTAATCCGGATACCAGGTTTCTGTAGATTTCTTCGCTTAAAAAAGGTATATAGGGGGCACATAATCTAGATAAGGTGACCAGGCACTCATACAAGGTAAGATAGGCACTTATCTTATCCTTATCCTCTTCGCTTTTCCAAAAACGCCTCCTGCTCCTTCTCACATACCAGTTAGAAAGATCATCAACAAAATCTTGTATCTTCCTTCCGCTGTCGGTTACATTGAAATCATCCATAAGCTTATTTACATCATCTAGGGTACGGTTGAGTTCAGATATTATCCACCTGTCTATTTCATATCTCTTTCCAACCTCAAGACGGTGTTCCCGGGGATTAAAATCATCAATATTTGCATATATCACAAAAAATGAATAGACGTTCCACAGGGTCAAAAGGAACTTTCTCACCACTTCATCCACAGCTTTTTTAGAAAAGTTTTTGGGCAGCCAGGGAGATACCGCGGTAAAGAAGTACCATCTTAGGGCATCGGCCCCCTGTACATTCAACACCTCCCAGGGCCTTACTATATTGCCCCTGGATTTGCTCATTTTTTGGCCATGTTCATCATTTATAAGGCCGAGGCACAATACATTTTTATAACTGGACTTTTTAAACAATAGGGTGGATATGGCCAAAAGGGTATAGAACCATCCCCTTGTCTGGTCTATGGCTTCACATATAAAATCTGCTGGAAAACTTTCTTCAAAGACCCGGCTGTTCTCAAAAGGAAAATGGAACTGCGCAAAAGGCATGGAGCCTGAATCAAACCATACATCGATGACCTCGTCTACCCTTTTCATCTTTTCTGAACACTTGTCGCATTTTAATTCTATCTGGTCCACATAGGGCCTGTGCAGGTCTATATGGTCTATGTCCTGCACTGCCTTTTGTTTAAGTTCATCTATGCTGCCTATACAGGTCCTGTGGCCGTTGGAATCTTCCCACACCGGGAATGGGGTCCCCCAATACCTTTCCCTGGTAAGGGCCCAGTCTATATTGTTTTGGAGCCATTTACCGAACCTGCCTTCCTTTATGTGTGCCGGATACCAGGCAACCTTCTCATTTGACTTGATAAGGTCCTCTTTTATCTGTGAAGTCCTTATATACCAGCTTTTCTTGGCATAATATATAAGCCTGCTATCGCATCTCCAGCAAAAAGGATATGAATGCTTATACTTCTCAAAACTGAACAGCAGGCTTCTTTGTTTCAAGTCCTGGATTATCAGGGGGTTGGCCTCTTCGATCCCTTTCTGTGAAAATTTTTCTACCTCGGGTAAAAACCTTCCGTCCTCGTCCACCATCTGTACCACAGGGAGCTTATATTTTTTGCCCACGTTCATGTCGTCTTCGCCGAAAGCAGGAGCTATATGCACTATTCCGGTCCCGTCTTCGGTAGATACGAAGTCTCCGGTGACCACCTTATAAGCAGCCTTCCCTTTGCCTGCATAGTCATATACTGGCTCGTAATAGTTGCCTGCAAGGTCAGCACCCCTAAAACTGCCTTTAATCTTATAGGTGTCTTTTTCGCTGAAAACACTTTCTAAAAGATCTTTAGCAAGTATCAGGTCCTCACCTTCCAACTCCACCTTGACATATTCTGCTTTTCCATTTACTGCGCAGGCTACATTTGATATGAGAGTCCAGGGTGTAGTCGTCCACACCAGCAGGTATGTGTTATCTTGGCCTTTTAGCCCGAATTTTACGATAATGGTCTTATCTTCTATTTCCTTGTAGCCCAAAGCTATCTCATGGGAAGAAAGCGCTGTCCCGCATCTTGGGCAAAAAGGGACGATCTTGTGGTCTTGATAGATCAGGTCTTTTTCCCAAATGCTTTTTAGTATCCACCACACGGTCTCAATATAATCATTGGCAAAAGTAAAATAAGCATTCTCCATATCGATCCAGAAACCAATCCTTTCGGTCATCTTCTTCCAGTCTTCTTCATAGCGCATGACGCTTTCCTTACACAGCCGGTTGAATTTCTCAATGCCTATTTCCTCTATTTCTTTCTTTGAATTTATGTTAAGTTTTTTTTCAATCTCAAGTTCTACCGGAAGCCCGTGGGTGTCCCAGCCTGCTTTTCTGGGCACATGAAAACCCTTCATGGTCTTATACCTTGGAAAGATATCCTTAAAGACCCTGGAAAGGACATGGTGTACCCCTGGTGCTCCATTTGCTGTAGGAGGCCCTTCATAGAATACGAATTTTTCCTTTCCTTTATTTTTATCCAGGCTTTTTTCAAACAACTTATTTTCACGCCAGAAGTTAAGTATATTCTCTTCCAGTTTGACTAGATTGACTTTTCCTTCTACTTTTTTGAACATAAGACCTTCTCTTAAAAAAAATTTACTTCCAAAAAACTATCCTATAGATTTTATATAATTAGGTTAATTTTGTGAAGTGTCTTTTAACAGGCCTATCAAGGCTTGTGCTGACTTTACAGCCTTTGCCCTGTAGTGATTATTGAAGTATATAAATGTCTTTTTTGTACTCTTGGCTATCCTTTTAATCCTGGGGACCCATTCCAGGAGCTCATCTGTGGTGTAGCTGTAGTCATATCTCTGGTAAGCATGCTCCGGGTTCCACCAGTTCTTGACACCTCTTCCATGAAACCTTATGTATCCGATGGATGACGTGGTTATAGCAGTTGGGGGTAGCAGCCCTCCTATATTAGGCTCATCTACGTTACAGAAAGAAAGGCCCAGAGACTCCAAAAGGCTTACAACCTCTTTTTTCATCCAGGAGATATTCCGGAACTCGACTACCGGATTATAGCCCTCATATAATTTAGCCAGCTCTTTTAAATATTTGATATTGCATTCACTGTACTTGAAAGAATAGGGAAACTGCAGCAGTATGCAGCCCAGCCTTCCCTCATGGGAAAGGCATTTTACCGATTGGAAATATTTTTGGAGATCTTCTTTGCAGAGATCTCTTTTATGGGTTGCGGAGCAATGTGCTTTGATTGAAAAGATAAAATCTTTATCAACTTTTTTAAGCATATGCTGGAATATAAAAGGATTTGGGAGGGTATAATAGGTAAAATTAATCTCAACCGTATTGAATTCTTTGCCGTAATATGAAAGAAACTGGTTTCCCTTTATCCCTTCAGGATAATAAACACCCTCCCAATCATCATATTTATATCCTGAAGTTCCGATAAAAAGTTTTCCCATCAAATAAAAGAAGAGATCTCGTTCAAGATTTTGTCTTTGGACATTGCGCCCACAAGCTTCTTTGCTACTGCCCCGTCTTTGAACAGAAGAAGGGTCGGTATGCTGCTAATTCCGTATTTTATAGCAGTATCCCTGTTTTCATCCACATTTAACTTTGCTATTTTTAGCAAATTATTTTTTTCATCAGCAAGTTTTTCAAGCTCTGGGGCTACCATCTTGCATGGCCCGCACCAAACAGCCCAAAAATCCACCAGAACAGGCAGATTGGCTTTCAGTACTTCCTGGTCAAAATTTGAGTCGCTAAGTTGGGTAATATCAGCCATTGGTCTTCCTTTCTTATTGAGCTTTTTATATTATTTTTATCTATTTAGGCTATCAGCCATCAAGATAAAAAGATATTAGCAAAGCGGTTTTTTTTAGTCAAATAAATAAAATTTAAAAAAATGTACACTTAATACCAATTATATACTATAATATGCCATAATAACTGATAATATCAGGAAGGAATAAAATGTATAAATGTGCAGAATGCGGAAACACTGAAAAATTCGAAGGTTTTGCCTCAGAGAGCGGCAGTGCTGAGATAATTAGACATGGAAAAGGATATGACTGGCTCTACAGGGTCTCTGAAAAGAATTGGGAGTCAAATATTACCATAAAGGCTTGTTTTTTCTGCAGGTCAAAGAAAATAATAAAGGTCTAATCACCTTTTATTTTCTTTTCAACCAATCGGCTTGCCCTATACAGGGATTCGAATGTCCCTGCATCGGTCCACCAGCCGTCTAGTATGGAATAGGACATGGTGCCGTTTCTTATATAATGATTATTGACATCGGTGATCTCATACTCCCCTCTGCCTGATGGCTTTAGTTTCCTTATAATGTCAAAGACCTGGTTGTCATATATATAAAGGCCGGTGACAGCATAATTGCTTTTGGGGCTTTTGGGCTTTTCTTCAATGTTTTTTACCCTTCCGCCCTCTACTTCAGCCACTCCGAACCTTTGGGGGTCAGAGACCTCCTTTAGGAATATATGGGCTCCTTCTTGTTTTGATTCAAACTCTTCTATAAAAGGTTTTATATCGTCTTCTATGATATTGTCACCAAGCATCACAAATACCTTGTCCCTGTCCACAAAGTTTTCTGCAAGCTTTAAGGCATCGGCTATCCCGCCTTCTCCTTCCTGGTAGGTGTAGCTTATGTCCTTTAGGCCGAATTCAGAACCGTTGCCCAGAAGCCTTAAAAAATCACCTGCATAATTTCCCCCGGTCACTATCATGATATCGGTCAACCCTGAATCCACCATTGTCGCCAGCGGGTAATATATCATTGGTTTGTCATAAACCGGGAGCAGGTGCTTATTGGTAACCTTGGTGCAGGGCCACAGCCTTGTACCTAAACCTCCCGCTAAAATTACGCCTTTCATATAAGCTGTCCCCCTTTGTCTAATTTACAAGATATAATATAAGGATTAATATTGAAAGCCCGACACAATACAGGGCAAACATATTCAGGCTTTTTCTTTGTACCAGCCTTAACATAAATTTTATAGCAAATACGCCTGCTATAACAGAAAATAAAAATCCTATGGACAGAAAGAGGGCTGTATCCCTGCCTCCTTCAAGTATGACTTCCCATTCCCTGTACATTTCAAAGAAAAATGAACCAAATATCACAGGCACGGAAAGCAGGAAAGAAAACCTCACGCTTTGTTTTCTGTCCATACCCATGTATCTCCCAAATGATATCGTAGAACCTGACCTGGAAACCCCTGGAAGGACAGCCAGAGCCTGGCCTATCCCTATTATAAAAGCCTTTGAATAGTTAAGGCGGGAAGAAGGATTGGGATTGACCGGTTTCCTTTTTCTGGACACAAGTTCCCCGGTCCAGAGCAGGGCTGCGGTCACAAGAAGGAAAAGGGCAACCATCAGCGGGCTCGAAAAAAGCCTATCCGCTACATCTGCTATAAAAAAACCCGCTACAGCAGCAGGTATGCTCCCGATTATTATAAAAACGCCCAGCATAAAACTTTGCCTGTCCTTGTTTTTAGGAGAAAAAACCGCCATAAGAAATGACCTCAGTATCTTATATATATCTTTATAAAATACCACTATTATGGCTATCAGGGTACCGAAATGTACGGTTACCGTAAAATACAGAGGCAGGTAATCCCATCTAAAGATGAAAGGGAATGCCACAAGGTGTCCGGAGCTGCTTATGGGGAAAAATTCAGTGAGACCTTGAATTATTCCTAATATTATTGACTGTATTATAATCAATTTATATAATTGTAAATCGGTTTAAAAAATGCCTTGAAAAATATTAACATAAAAACGTTAAAATTCAAAAGATGGATTTTTCCTGGACAAACATACCCTACCAGCTGGCTACTTTTTTAATAGCCATGGTACCTGTCGGTGAACTCAGGGCCGCAATACCCATAGCCCTGGGCACCTATAATATGGGCATAGCAGAGACCTATATAATATCTGTCTTGGGAAACCTGGTGCCCGTGGTTGCAATCCTATGGGTACTTGAGCCCGTATCCGGGTTTCTTATGAGGAAATCAAGGCTCTTTGATAGGTTCTTCACCTGGCTTTTTAACCGGACCAGGAGAAAATATTCCAAGAGATTTGAAAAATACACCGGTTATGCATTGATAGGTTTTGTGTGTATACCTTTGCCTGTGACCGGCGGCTGGACCGGAGCTTTGATCTCCTTTGTGTTCGGTATCCCCCCCAGAAAAGCTTTGCTTGATATAGCTATAGGGGTAATGATAGCAGGTGTGATAGTCACCATAATCTCACAGACCGTAGGTTATGTAAGGTTTATAATCGCAGCCTAGGTCCCGCTCACCATGATGTCCCTTACCAGGAGTGCAGGGCTTCCTATAAAACCATTTGAAGGGAAAAACCTCAAGACATCGCCTAGGCCGGTTATACTCTTCATAAAGCTTAGAAAATCAGTAGCTATGGTGATTTCTTTGGCAGGGTAGGTCAGCTGCCCATTTTCTATACAAATCCCTTTTGCCCCCACGCTTATGTGCCCGGTAATGGCATTAGCTCCGGAATGGAGGCCAATAATATCCATTACAAACAATCCCTGGTCGATTTCAGATAAAAGACTGCCCAAATCTCTTTTGCCCGGGCTTATGTAAAAATTATTAATGCCCACCGACGGGGAGGAACGGTATGAGAAACGGACAGCATTGCCTGTGGACAGGGCATCATCCTTTCTTGCCGTATATGTATCATAGAGATAGGTATGCAGCACACCTTCCTTGAAAACCGGGGTCTTGCCTTTGTATACCCCTTCCCCGTCGAAAGGTCCGCTGGCAAGTCCATCGGGCATCACTCCGTCATCGAATATGTCCAGGTCCACCGAGAATAGTTTTTTACCTAACATGCCTGCAAAAATCGATTTGCCTTTCTGTATGGAATCTGCGGTAAGGGCTCCCGCAACCACCCCTAGAAACTGTGCCCCTACAAAAGGGTCCAGCAGTATGTCCATTTTTTTGGACCTGATCTTTTTAGCTCCCAGGACAGATACCGACCTTTTGGCAGCATTTTCAGCAATATTCTCGAGATCTATCTGTCCCAGATGTCTTCCGAACCCAAAATAATAACCGGTAGAGGTATCTTCTCCTTGTTTGGAGATTGCATTTACAAACATATGGCAGCTGTTTTTACGGTAACTGTCCCTGAATCCGTTGGAGTTTACCAAAGCAACAGTCATATCGCTGTCACCATAAGAGGATTCGCTTATTCCGGTTATCCGATTGTCTTTTTCAAGTGTTATAGCCTCCAGCTCTTTGGCTGCCTCCGCTTTGTCTTCGGTGCTGTAATTTTTAAAATCCTGGGAGTGTATAAGTGCGGTATCCATAACCTTGTGTTGATACAGGTATTCATCATGCCTGGGCAGGCGGTTTTGTTCTTCACTGCCTGTGGCCTGTGCATTTGAGACTGCCTTGTCTATGCATTCCCTTATCTGGTTATCGTCCAAAAAAGAAGTGAAAGCATATCCTGCAGCTCCGCCTTTTATTACCCTTACCCCTATTCCGCTGGAATCTGAAAATGAAAGGGATTCAATATTTCCATTAAAAACCTCGATCTCCGTCTCAGTTGAAGATATGCCGAAAATTTCATATTCATCGGCCTGGCCTTTGTCGATGGTTTTGGCTGTTTTTTCAAGAACTTCTATAAGGTTTGCCGCCACTACTCTGTACCTCCTATGGTCATCCGGCTCACTTTTATTGTAGGCTGTCCAACCTCATTGGATAATGACTGGCCGTTCTTTCCGCAAAATCCAGGGGCAAAATCCAGATCGTTGCCAACCGCTTCTATTTTTTTTAGCACACCAGGCCCATTCCCTATAAGGGTTGCCCCTTTTATGGGATAACCGATTTCACCATTTTCGATTATATATCCTTCGCTTATCCCAAAAACAAAATCACCTGTAGCGGGGTCTACAGCTCCTCCCGCGAATCCCTTTGCATATATGCCTCTTTTGACCGACCTTATTATGTCACTGGGGTCCTGGCTGCCATTAGCTATGTAGGTGTTGCTCATCCTTGGATAAGGCAGATACCTGTACGATTGTCTTCTTGCGTTGCCGGTCTGCCTGGCCGACAGCTTACCGGCTGATTTTAGGTCATGCATGTATTCGGCCAGATAACCCTTTTCTATAAGCACGGTCCTCTCTGGGCTAAATCCTTCATCGTCAAACCCAAAAGACCCCCAGTGGCCGGGCATCGATCCGTCATCTATGGCGGTAACCAGTTCAGTGGCAATCTTTTTTCCGGCTTTATCCTTGAAAACGGAAGCGTCTTTTAAGACAGCGTCAGCCTCCAGGCCATGGCCGCAGGCTTCATGGAATATGACCCCGCCAAAAGCGGGCCCTATTACCACGGGCATCTCCCCGGTGGGGGCTTCCCGGGC
>PWSB01000127.1 GCA_003563375.1 Actinomycetota bacterium
ACAGCAAGGATGACCAATGACCCTGCTCCTCCCACCAATCTTGAAAGTCCGAAAAACACCGAGGCTCCGGTTATCCCCCCTCTTGCACTCATAAGTACCCTGTCAAATATATTATCGATATCCCCTGTGCTGCTCAAGATACCCAGGATAGATAGAAAAAGCAGCAAGGATCCCCATCCAATGCGTGAGGGCAAATATTTTATCTTCTTGATAAAAAAGCTGATTCCCCAAAACAGTATCAAAAATGGAAAAATATATTTTCCCATCCCAAAAATAAAAGAAAGAAAATCATTTATATAGGAAGTGATAAGGCCTGCAGATCCAAAACCAAAAAGGCTGATGAAAAGAAGTATTGAAGACATCACCAGGATTAGACCATATACCTCTGTCCTTTTTTTTACATATTTTTTGCCAGAATTTTTTACTTTTTTTGTTCTGTTTACTTTTTTTGGCTTTTTATTTTTTTTTGCCATTATTATACAGTGATAACCTTGGTTGATACTATCGGTCTTATCTTGACCTTTTTAAATATATGCTTTTCAAGGTTTTCATTGATAAATTGTTCTATCATGCTTGCATTGGAGATATTCTGTTCAAAGGCTTTTTCAGCAGAATTTATTATTATTTTTCTGCAGTCTTCTAATAGTTTATTGAAATCCTGAATATATACAACACCCTTTAATATAAAGTCGGGGACATTGACTATTTTCCTGTTTGCCTCATCTATGGCTACTACAGCAACCACGATCCCGTCCCTTGACAGAAGCCTTCTGTCCTTTAACACCATATCCTCTATATTCCCAGTACCTATACCGTCGACATATATGGTCTTAAGGTTTAATGCATTAGCAATCCTGCAAATATTTGTATTCATCTTTATGACCGAACCGTTTTGTGCAAGCAGTATGTTCTTTTTATCCACACCCATCTCTTCTGCTATCTTGGCGTTCTGTATTTTATGTTTGTTTTCGCCATGTATTGGTATAAAATACTTTGGCTTTAGTAATCCTATCATCATCTTTATCTCTTCCTGGGCGGCATGTCCCGAGACATGCACTCCGGCAATGGATTCATAAAAAACATCTGCTCCCTGGTTGATAAGCATATTTATGGTATTAGAAATCGCCTTTTCATTACCAGGTATAGGGGAAGCTGAGATTATGACTATGTCCCCTTTCATTATTTGTGCTCTGGCGTGCTCTCCCATGGCCATCTTGTTTAAAGCTGAAAGAGGCTCTCCCTGGCTTCCAGTAGAAAGTATGACCAACTTCTTGAGAGGCAGCTCATCGATTTTGGTGATAGGGACTATAGTGTCCTCAGGAACTTTTAAATAACCCAACTCTGAAGATATCCTTATGGTCTTGAGCATAGATCTGCCAGAAATAGCCACTTTTTTACCCATTTCATGGGCAACATCCATAACCTGTTGTATCCTATGTATGTGTGAAGCGAAAGTGGCGACTATTATCCTTTTATCCGCTCTTGCAAATTTATCCTTTAATGTTTTTCCAACATCTCTTTCCGGCAAGGTATAACCAGTTTCTTCGGCATTGGTGCTGTCACAAAAAAGGGCCAGGACCCCCTCGTCTCCTATGCGGGTGATCTTAGAGAAATCAGTTACCCTGCCGTCTATAGGGCTTTGATCTATCTTAAAATCACCGCTGTGCACGATGTTTCCAATATCGGTCTTGATGATAAGGCCCACCCCATCCGGTATGCTGTGGTTTACCCTGAAAAAATCTATAAAAAAAGGCCCTATCTCTATACTCTGTGCAGGATCGATTTCAAAAAAATCCAGATTTTTCCGTGAAGCGTTGCTGAGTTTTATCTTGATGAGCCCAAGGGTCAGTTTCGTGGCATATATAGGTGCCTTGATCTCTTTTAATAAAAAAGGCAAAGCTCCTATATGATCCTCATGCCCGTGGGTTATGATTATTGCTTTGATCTTCCGTTTGTTTTTTATGACATAATTGAAATCAGGGATTACATAATCTATACCCATCATATCATCATCGGGAAACATAACCCCACAATCTACAATAATGATCTGATTATCTTTTTCAAAAATGTTTAAATTTTTACCAACCTCATTGAGCCCTCCGAGTGGTATTACCTTCAAATTACTTTTTTTTGACATGGTCCTCTATGCAATCATCTCCTTTTCTATTTCAAAATATTATATCTAGTCAAAATTTTTTTAAATTTTTCAAGTTTTTCTTCTTCCATATCCATAAGCGGCAATCTGACATCTCCAACCTTTAAACCCATCAAGTTTAAAGCCTTTTTCAAAGGAATAGGATTGGTGCTTATGAATATAGCTTCAAATAATTCCATAAGGTGATTATGGATTTTTGAGGCCTCCACAGTGTCACCTTGTTTGAAGACATTGATCATTTTCTTGATATCATTGCCTATTATATGGGAAGCTACGCTGATAACCCCGTATCCACCGATGGACAATATAGGGAGGGTATCACAATCATTTCCGCTGTATATCAAAAAATCATCTCCCGTGTCCCTGGCAATAGACGATGCCTGGCTGATATCCCCGCTGGCTTCCTTTACTCCCACGATATTTTCTATCTCAGACAGCCTTACGCAGGTCTGTGCATCCAAATTACATGATGTCCTTGAAGGTACATTATAAAGTATTATTGGTGTCTTTACTGAAGAAGCTATTGCCTCAAAATGTTTATACAGGCCCTGTTGGGGAGGCTTATTATAATAAGGGACTACCAGAAGCAAGGCATCCACTCCGATCCTTTCAGCTTCCTTGGACATCTCGATTGAGGCGCTTGTATCATTGGTACCTGTCCCGGCGATTATTTTGGTTTTATTTTTAAATTTTTTGACAGCGTAGCTAAAAAGCGATAATTTCTCCTTATATGTCAACGTAGGGGATTCACCGGTGGTCCCTGAAAGCAGTATGCCGTCAGAACCATGGCCTATTAAATGATCCATAATTTTATGTGCTGACTCCAGGTCAAGCTGAGAACCTTCATTAAAAGGTGTTACCATAGCCGTAATAAGTTCACCAAGCTCATGCATTTACAAACTCCTAACTCTAGATTTCTATTAATTTATCCAGGCCATAAGTGAAATTACCCAGTTTCTTTAAACCTTCAATAGCTAATAAGACCCCCGGGTAGAAAGAAGTCCGGTCCAGGCTGTCATGGCTTATGGTAAGTGTCTGGCCTTTGGTCCCGAATATGACTTTCTGATGTGCAAGCAGGCCAGGAAGCCTTATGCTGTGGACATGTATTCCATTTAAAAAAGAACCCCTGCTGTTTTCAGCAGTCTCTGATTCAAATTCTTTAAGCCTTTCATGTGCAAATGTCTTTTGCTTGCCTATTGCTTCAGAGGTCATAACTGAGGTCCCGGAAGGTGCATCCTTTTTTTTATCATGATGGAGCTCGATTATTTCACACCCATCAAAATATTTTGTTATCAATGCAGACATTTTTATCATAAGCACAGCCCCTATTGAAAAATTAGGGACGATAAACACTTTACTTTGTGCCCTTTCTGCTTGGTCCTTTATTTTTTCTAAAGTCTTTTTATCTATCCCAGTTGTGCCTACTATGATATCTATATTGTTTTCCAGGGCCCAACCGATCGTCTTGGCCGCTGCTTCTGCTATTGTAAAATCGATTATCAATTGAGGAGAGTATTTCTTTATCTGTTCATAACTGTCATGCACCAGAGCCTTGGTTTTTTGGCTGCCCAGCAAACTTCCCACATCCATCCCTTTATCTTTTATGTCAAGGCCTCCAACAACCTCTATGCCTTCTTCCTTTAATAATTCCTTGCAGATGGATTGGCCCATTTTGCCGCATATCCCGGAAACAACTACCCTCATATAACCCCCTGTCATATATCACCAAGGATGACTAAACTCATATTGGCTGGATTGAAATACCTTTCCTGCATCTCATTGATCTTATCATCCCCGACACCATCTATTTTCTTTAATATCTCATCAATAGTCAAAACTTTTTTGTCCATAAGCATAGCCTTGCCAAGTCTGAACATCCTTGAACTGATATCCTCCACGCTCAATACTATGCTTCCTTTAATATTCTCTTTAGCCCTATTTATCTCTTCCGGGCTTATCCTGTCACTTTTTATCTTAGCAAGCTCATCGTCTATTATATCTATAATATTGAATGTATTTCCAGGTGATACAGCAGCATAGATTAAGGCTGCCCCTGTATCAGAATATTGGGAATTGGTTGAAAAGATAGAATAACTTAGCCCTTCCTCCTCCCTGATTCTCTGAAAGAGCCTGCTGCTCATAGAACCTCCAAGCAGGCTTGTAAACACTGCCAACGGATAATGGTGGGCATCATTCCGGCTGCAGCCCAAGCCTCCGTAACAGATATGGACCGCTTTCGTTTTATTTTTATAAATATTTTTAAATTTTCTTTTGGCCGGTACAGACCTCCTGATATGGTTTTTTCTGCCAATTGGGTTGACCTCTGCAAGGTTTAAATTCTTCTTAATGTTGTCTACCAGCTCTTCATGTTTTATGTTTCCTGCCGCGGATATCACCATATTATAGGTATTAAAATTATCCTTGAAATAACCCTGGATTGCCTCTACATCGCAATTTTTTAAAGATTTAACATTACCTAAAACGGGAAGGCTCAAAGGATGGTTTCCAAAAAGGTCCCGGTAAAAGAAATTAAATATATTCTCAGAAGGTGTATCCTCTACCATCTTAATCTCTTCGAATATTATCTTTTTTTCAGTATCTATGTTTGATCTTAAAAAAGATGGATTAAAGACAATATCAAAAAGGAGCTCGGTACATTTCCCGAGATTGGTATCTATAAAATCAGCATAGAAGCAACTATTCTCTTTATCCGTGAATGCATTGTATTCTGCTCCTATAGAGTCGAATTCTACAGCTATATCCCTGTAACTCCTTTTTTTGGTGCCTTTGAAAAGAATATGCTCTATCAGATGGGTTATCCCGTTATTTTGTACAGATTCGTTCCTTGAGCCAGCAGCAACCCAGAAACCTAGAGATATTGATCTGAAGTGAGGAATATGTTCGCTGATTATTCTTAGCCCGTTATCTAATTCTGTTATCTGGTAATTGTCAAATTCCAAACCGCCCCGATTAACTAATATCTGCTCTTTCTAATCCAATTTTTTTGGTTTTTTGATCAATATTGGAGACCCTTACTAATATCTTATCGCCCATCTTAAGGTAATCTTCGACATTTTTTATCCTTTTGTCTGCAATTTTGGATATATGAAGCAGCCCATCGATACTGGGTATGATATTAATAAAAGCTCCGTAATTGGTGATACCCACGACTGTGCCCATGAATTCTTCACCTTCTTTTATATCTTCTACGCCCTTTAGCATGGATTTTATCATATCCATGGCCTTTTCTATGCTGTCTTTTTCATAGGCTACTATAGAAACCATACCCTGTCC
Organism: Actinomycetota bacterium; assembly: GCA_003563375.1. GTDB lineage: Bacteria > Actinomycetota > Humimicrobiia > Humimicrobiales > Humimicrobiaceae > Halolacustris > Halolacustris secundus. The sequence continues at coordinate 5,450 of PWSB01000127.1, forward strand.
GTCAGCATCTGTGATCTCGATCTCTTCAAGGGCAAATTCCTCTTTGACCATCTTTATATTTTTTCCTCCAGGGCCTATGACTTCTCCTATTTTATCTTTGGGTATCTTAAATGATATTATCTTTGGCGCGCTTTCTGATAATTCTTCCCTTGATCTCGGAATGGTCGCAAGCATGTGGTCAAGGATGTGAAGTCTCCCTTCCCTAGCATGTTTTAATGCTTCCTTTAATATATCCAGCCCCAGGCCTTTTATTTTTATATCCATCTGTAATGCAGTGATCCCGTTTTTGGTTCCTGCCACCTTGAAATCCATATCCCCGTAGAAATCTTCAATGCCCTGTATGTCAGACAAGACCACAAAATTGTCATTTTCCATTTTGATCAACCCCATAGCTATTCCGGAAACGGGATTTTTTATAGGTACACCTGCATCCATAAGGGCCAAGGTGCTTCCGCATACACTAGCCATAGAGCTTGAACCATTGGATTCAAGTATTTCTGATACCAGCCTCAATGAATAAGGGAAGATATCTTCCACAGGTATCATGGGTTTTAAAGCTCTTTCACCTAGTGCACCATGCCCTATCTCTCTCCTTTTGGGTCCCCTTAGGGGCCATACTTCCCCTGTGCTGAACGGGGGAAAATTGTAATGGTGCATGTATCTTTTGAACTCCTCGACACCGAGGCTGTCTATCCTTTGGGCCTCTCTTATGGAGCCTAAGGCCAAGATGGTAAGTGCCTGGGTTTTACCCCTTACGAACAAGCCCGATCCGTGTGTCTCTGGGAATAGCCCTACTTCACAATATATTCTCCTTATCTGGTCAGGTTTTCTTCCATCGGGCCTGATACTGCTATTTATTATGGTCTCCCTTACCAATTCCTTTTCCAGGTCTTTAAAGCTTGATTTAATGCTTTCTTCCTGCTCGGGAAACTCTTCTTTCAGGCTTTCGGTTATCTCATTTTTTATTGGTTTTAACTCATCCTGTAAAAATCCTTTTTTGGTATTGTCCAGGAGAAGTTCCCTTTCTTCTCTATCTGAATATTCGACTACTTTTTCAAGCACGGCCTTTATCCTCTGGTAGCCCAGCTCTCTTACCTTGGTGTTTATCTCCTCAGGTATCAAAAATTTTTCTGCTTCTTTTTTTTCTTTTCCAATATTTTCCCTGAAATTATGCTGGAGCTGGATTATTTTTTTTATCTCCTGGTGAGCAATTTCAATAGCTTCAAGTACCATTTGTTCATCTGCCTCATCAGCGCTGGCTTCGACCATAATTATTGAACCCTCTGTGCCTGCAACCAATATATCTATTTGGCTTTCCTCAAGGTCCTCGTAAGAAGGATTTATAACCCAGTCATTATCGATTTTACCCACCCTCACTGCTCCTATTGGTTCAGGGAAGGGTATATCGGATATAACCAGAGCCATGGATGCCCCATTTATTACCAGGACATCATAAGGAGTGATTTGGTCAACAGAAAGCACAGTAGCTATTATCTGGATCTCATTTCTAATATTGTTATCAAAAATAGGCCTTAAGGGCCTGTCTGTTAATCTGGAGATAAGGGTTGCCTTCTCTGATGATTTGCCTTCTCTCTTAAAAAAACCGCCAGGTATTTTCCCTGCTGCATACATCCTCTCTTCAACATCCACGAAAAGCGGGAAGAAATCCATGTCAGTCCTGGCTTTTTCGCCCATAACAGCAGTTACCAATACACCATTTCCTCCGCTCTTTACCAATACAGCGCCATTTGCCTGATTAGCTATCTTACCGGTGGAAAAAGTCACATTATTCCCGCCAATATTTATATTACATTTTTCCTCTCGGATAAAACTTTCCAAAATAAATCCCTTTCCTTATTATTTTCTTAGGCCCAGTTTTTTAATTAATTTTTTATATCTATCCAGTTCATTTTCCTGCAAGTACTTCAAGAGCCTTTTTCTTTTTCCGACCATCATGACAAGTCCTCTCCGAGAATGATGGTCTTTTTTATTTTTCTTAAGATGTTCATTCAGCTTATTTATTTTCTCTGTAAGCAGTGCGATCTGGATCTCAGATGAACCTGTGTCATCCTCTTTGACCTTGTAGTTGTCAATTATATTTTGCTTATCGTCCTTCTCTAAACTCAACTTTTTACCTCTCCTTAATATTTATATCGCAGATTAATTTATCATAAGTAAAGTATTATTACAATTAAATACCCTTATTTAGCCAAAGAACCTTTTGGCTTCTTTCAAATCCTTTTTGATCTGCCTCACTAATTCCCCACTATTTGCAAACCGTATTTCATCCCTTACTTTCTTTAAAAAACATACTTTTATTTTAACACCATATATATTTTTATTAAAATCAACTATAAATACCTCCAGCCACTTTTTTTTATCACCGAATGTAGGGTTATCACCAACATTTATGAGGCAAGGCAGAAGATCGGGATCCTGTCCTACCCTGACCCTCCCGATATACACCCCGTCCCGGGGGGTCACAAATTTATCAGAGACATCGATATTTGCTGTTGGAAAACCCAATCTTTTGCCTCTACCCTTTCCTTTTGCGACTACGCCCGATATGCAGGGTTTTCTTCCCAGGAGCATGTTAACCTTTTCTATTTCTCCCTTTTTAAAAAAATTCCGTACATTGGTGCTTGAGATGACCGTTCCATCTGCCTTGTAGAGAGGGATTATGTTTACCCTGATACTGTATCTTTTAAAAAAACTCCTGAGATAATTTCCGTCACCCCTGCCCTCCTTGCCGAATTTAAAACCTTCACCGACAAATATCTCTTTTATATGAAATTTATCCATAAGTATATGCCTGCAAAAATATTCAGGCTCAAGCATGGAAAATTCAAGGTTGAAACTCTGGGTGACTATATAATCTACTCCAAGATGGCAAATGAGGTTTAGTTTTTCTTCAAATGAGGTTATGAGCTTTTTTGTTATGGTCCCCTTTAACACATTTACTGGAGGCTGGTCAAATGTAAAAACCAAGCTCTTTCCGCCTATTTCCCTGGCCCTTTCCACGCATAATCTTATTATCTTCTGGTGCCCCTTGTGAAGACCATCAAAAAATCCTATGACCGCTACCATATCCATTCCGGAAAAATAATCACTATCCAATTGGCTCAATCTTATTATTTCTGCCAAACCTCTTTCCTTTCCTGTTAATAAGGAGACTAATATATTCTATTTGATTATTAAATAATTACAACCGGCTTGCTGAATATTGGAGGTTTACCCTCTACCCTGTGCACTGCTAGTAAATTTCCTTCCTGGCTGTTTAGGTATATCATGTCTCCAGGTTTTATTTTATCCGTTTCAGTCCTCTTGTTATCGATCATCTCTTTGCTTAGCCAATGGCCATTTTTTATATTTAACCTATACTTATCATGGATGAATATTTTTTCAGCCCGGGGTATGGCCCTGCTTATGGGTATTACCCTATCTTTTAATGAATCATCAATGGATTCTGAGCCTATCGCATCAAAAATAGTGTATTCTCCAATGCTGGTCCTTGTGAGTTTTTGCACAACAGCTCCGCAGCCTAGTTCTTCTCCAAGGGCATGGGCCAGCCAGCGCACATAAGTGCCTGAGCTGCAGCCCACCTTTATGGTTAAATTTTTAATAGAATAATCAAGGATTTGGATATAATTGATCATTATCCTTCTTTTTTCTATATTTACTTTTTTGCCTTCCCTGGCATACCTGTATAGTGGGCGGCCCTTGTGTTTTATTGCAGAAAAGATAGGAGGAGCCTGGTATTGGACCCCCTCAAACCCTGCAACTGTCTTTTTTATATGTTCAAGGCTAAACGATGGAACCTCTTTTGTGTCAAGGGTTCTTCCCTCTGTGTCCCAGGTGTCGGTTATGAGGCCGAGTCTTATGCCGACTATGTATTCCTTGTCCAGGGTTAAGAAAAAGGAAGAGAGTTTAGTGGCCTTGTTTAACAGTATTATAAGCAAGCCTTCAGCCAGAGGATCCAGGGTGCCTGCATGGCCGATTTTTTTTAAAAAAAAACTCTTTTAATCTGCCTTATGACATCATAAGAGGTAATAGAGCTTTTTTTATTTACCAGCAAAATTCCGTCTAAATCTTTTAAATCGATTTTATTCATATTCCAGATTTTGGACCATTAGCACCAACTCATCGG
>PWSB01000067.1 GCA_003563375.1 Actinomycetota bacterium
CAGATTCCTGCTCATGGCTGGGCCTGTAAAAAAACAAAGCTTCAGAGGAGGGGCATCCTGTAGCTGGCTTCAGCACCTTTTTAAACCTGTTGCTATTGGAAGAAATTACGTTGTTTATTACTCCGATGATATTTTTTCCTGACCTGAAATTGGTGGTAAGGTAAAAATCAGAGATTGAGCTGCCGCTGAAGTTATCCCAAAGATGAAAATTCAATATGTTTTCAACGCAAGCCCCCCTGAAAGCATATATGCCCTGGTCATCATCTCCTACCACCATCATATTCATTCCCCTTCCATTGAGCAGGGCCAGAAGATATGCCTGGGCCATATTGGTGTCTTGGAATTCGTCAACAAAAATGTATTTGTATCTTTTTAAGTACTTATCTCTTGCCTGGAGGCTGTCTCTTAAAAGATAATAAGGGAGACAGACCTGGTCCTGATAATCAATGCAGTTATTTTCCTCTTTTAAGTTTTCGTACTGCCGGTATATAAAACAAAGCTCCCGCTGAAGCCCGATTGATTGTATCTCTTCATTTTTCAGGGCACGGCTTTTATAGTCTTTAAGGTATTTAATATGGTTACCTATGTAATCCTCGAGACGGCCGGGAGTTATGAGGTTGTTTTTTAAGCTGTCTATATAGGTCAGGATATCCTGGACAGTCCTTCCAGCCATTTTTCCAATATCTAAAACATTGAATTCATGATCTGCCAATATATCATAAATTATCTTCCAGGCTTCAGCGCTTGAAAGTACCCTGAAATCTTTTCCCAATGACAGTTTTAAGCTGTTTTCCTTTATCACCTGGTTTCCGAATGAATTGAAGGTATATATATCTATTTGGTCTGATCCTGTATCAGTGATGCTCTCCCTGATCCTTAACCTCATATTATCAGCTGCATTCCTTGTAAATGTCAGGGCAAGGACCTCAGCAGGGCTGCAGCACCCTTTCCGGAGTATATCTATTATCCCTTTGGTGATCACCCAGGTCTTTCCTGAGCCTGCACATGCTATAACCCGTTTTATTTCACCTTGGCCCTTTATTACTTCTGCCTGTTCTTTGGTTAGTTTAATATCTTTGGCCATAAAATCTTTCACATAATATTTTAAAATCACAGTTTAGGCAGGAATAATATCCTTCCTTTGCAAAAAAATCCTCTTTTTGTATGCCTTCTATAAGGCCCATTATCAATGTCTTTAATTCTTCTTCCTTATAATAACCTGAAGGCAGCTCTGCTACAGGTTTGCTGCTGCCCAATGAAATATATTTAAGCCTGATCTTCTTGTCCTTGAGGCTGGAAAGATCAGGGCTATGATCCACAGCCATCCTGTATGTCTTCAACTGGATTTCATCCAAAAGGTCCCTATCATAATATTTTTTTGAGCCAGACTTATAATCGATTATTTCAAACTCGTCTTTTGCCAGCCTGTTTATCTGGTCTATCCTCCCTTTTATGGTATGGCTGTCAAGCTTGAAACTAAATCTCTTTTCATTTACTGCAGAGCTTGGGTCCTCAGGCATCAGTTTATTGTAGAAATTTTTGAAATCCTGCAAAGCCTTTTTATTTAGCTCAGTTTTTTGAGCCTTTGGACCAAGATCCTGTTTTTGGAACCATCTTTCTAAAATTTTTCTTAATTTTTCCCATGAAAATTCCCCCTCCCTGAAAAAATCCTGAAGGACCTGGTGATATAGGTTTCCCAATACCAGGCTTAAACTTGGGGGGGTCTTTGCCCTTATATAATGGCCATATTTATATTTTAATGGACATTGCCTGTACGCATCCAAGCCGCTATATGAAAAGGGAAGGCTGTAGACATCGAAAGGGCAATTTTTATTTGTCGTGGGCACAATATTATTCCACCATATTCCAGGACTGTAATGCTGGTTTAAAAATGTAATAAATTTTTTGGACTTATACCTTGAAAATTTCAAACCCTCAATTTTTCTTGCAGCTGCGACCAGTGCCCTTTTTCGTACCTGCCAGCAATTTGAACTGTCCAGGGGGGCGTATATTTTTTTGGTTACCCCTGCAGGCAGCTTCCCGGCTTCTTTTTTTAAGTCCAGGAAAAAGGGCGAAAACTGCCTTACCCGGTTACAGGTGATGAATAAATAGCCTTTTGCCCTGGTCATCCCCACATAGAGGAGCCTTCTTTCATCCTCCAGGTGCCTTTCTTTTAATTCCTCCTGGTTAAGGTTTTTGCCTTTTCCTAAATAATTGAAAAGCTGTATATCATAGCTCTGGGGAAAATTAAAAGCTGAAGGTAAGTATTCCATATTAATAAATGGGATAAAAACAGCTTCGAATTCCAATCCCTTGCACTGGTGAAAACTTAATATGCTGACCTTGTCTGCACCTGTATCGGAGCTGCTTTTTTCGATCTCTTCCAAAAAATTGTTTTCCACCACCCTGTCCAAGAAACTAAGGTATGCATCAATGCTGCTGCTTTCATTTGCTTCACTGAAGTTTTTTACACTTGAAAGGAAATCACTAGGGCCGCTCCAATCTATATCTTTTTTTGCTGCCAGGCCTATCCTCTTATCTTTTATGAGATGGGAAAGGAAATCGAATACATCTTCCTGCCTTAACCTGCTGAATTTTTTTATTGAATGAATAAATTGCCTTATGGCTTTGGGGTGCTCTTTTTTATCCGCTTTATTGCTTAAAAATTTGATCAAATTGTTATAACCGCTTGCTTCCCGGTATTCTTTTATCAGCTTTTTAAAATAAAGGGGGTCAATATCCAGAACAGAAGAAAGCATAACAGCCTCTACTAGTTTATCTATGTCCTCTATCTCTTCGAAAGGGCTTCTAAAAAGCCTTAAGATATTTAACATATACCTTACTTCATTATTGTCCAACACTGTCCTTGAACCCGTCCTTTGAAAAGGTATGGCGTTTTGCTGCAAAGCATTTTCAAGCATATGGGTCTCATAGCCAAGCCCTTTTATTATTATGGCCATGTCAGAATATCTTATTGCCTTGGCATTGAGCTCCCTAATTTTTGAGCATATAAATCCTGCCTCTTCCAGCATATTATAGAAATCTTTTACAGCTACCTTTCCCCTGGATGAAGAGGAGGAGGACCTTTTTTTTAGCCTAAACTTATTTTTGCTAATAAAATTTTGGCTAATCCGGTTTATATTTCTGCTGTTTCTGTGATTTGTTTTAAGCCTTATTATATTTTCTTTTTTTGTCTGGTTGTATATGTCAAAAAAATTTTCAGATACAGAACCCCTGAAACTATATATGGATTCATCGTCATTTCCTATGAATATACAGTTACCGCTGCTGACCAGTTCAACTATTCTCAGCTGTGCAGGATTTAATTCCTGAAACTCATCCACGATAATGTAATCGTAATTTTTCTGGATCTTTTTCCTGATCCTTTCTTTTTCCAAGAGCCCGGCGGTATCCTGCAGAAGAAGCCCGTAGTTGTAGACTCCGGCCTCTTTAAGCTTTTTTAAATATCTGGAATATACCCCTGCGATCTCAGATAAGGCATTATTAGAATAAGGGCTTAGCCTATCCGAAACTAAAGATGGTTCCAGCAGGTTTTCCTGCGCCCTTAGAATAAAATCATAGACCTCTTGAGTGTAGCTTTTAGCGGTAAAGCTGCTTCCTGCCAAATATCTGTTAGTCAGGGGATAATCCTTTTTGCCCAGCTCTTCCATGACTTCAGCTAACAGGTTCCACTGCTGGGTAGAATTTAGAATAGTTATATCTTCATCAATACCTTTTAGGTCCCCGGGACCGTACAATTTCATCTCATTTAAAAAATCAATGCAGAAGGAATGGAAGGTGTTTATAGGCATTTCAAGGGTGCTCTTGGCTGCAGCGGCCGCCGCCTCTTCCCTGATTATCTTTGCCCATCTCCTGTTAAAGGAAAAAACCAGTATTCTTTGGGGACTTATTTCTTTTTGTTCTGTTAGCCAGGCCAACATCTCTATGATCAGATAGCTTTTCCCTGTGCCAGGAGGGCCAATCATGCAAACATTGCCTTTAGAAATAGCTTCTTTTAGTTTTCCAGTCATCTATTTTTTGCGACTAGCGAGGCCGGTTGTAGAATGCTATTGTCTAATATAGTCATCCAGATCTGAAAATATATCAAGTGTTTTCTTGTATAAAATCCAGAACGCATGGAGCGGGCTACGGGAATCGAACCCGCATCTTGAGCTTGGGAAGCTCATGTACTACCATTATACTAAGCCCGCCAGATTATCATGTCTTTTGGGGAGGCTTACCCTGCTCCTCTTCAACTTCTGTCTCTGTCCGCCTGCTTCCCTCGGCAAGTCCCACTATAGTCAGATTTGTCTTTAATATTTTAATCCCTAATTTTTTTGTTGCAGTATCCTGGGCAGCCCTTATAATTTCTTCCATCTTCTGGGGTATGTTTACATCCTCAGTCAAGCTAACCCACATATTATTTATAATACCCTTGGACTTTGGCTTTATCTTTATATCCATATCCGTCACGCCTTCTACATCCTGGGCGGAAGCCCTGATCTGCTGGGCAATAGATTCAAGGGTTATCATCGCATTGCCTTCTTTTACCCTGTATATCATGGCCACCCCGGATTTTGGCCTGTAAAACTCCATTACCAGCAAAAAGATGCTCAAGGCTAAAACAAATAACAGAGCCAGTGCAGAGACAAAGGGAACAACGGTCACCTGGGGGTCAAAGACCTGCATTGCTATATCAGACCACCTAAAAAAGCCTACAAATGCATTGATTATCCCCAAAACGGATATAAATATTAAAAACAATAGAATCAGTATGACCACAATCCTATTAAACACATTCACAAGCATCACCTTCCTAAATATGGTTAGCAGCATTAAGATTATAATAAAAGTGAAAAATTTTATAAAGTAATTTATTTTTGTCTAAAAAAAATGTATCATCTATAGCTAATATCAAATATATATAAAAAATGGACACACTAATTATATTAAATCCTGCTTCTGCTATGGGCAAGACCCTCGGTGCAAAACCCCGGATCGAAGCAGAGTTTAAAAATTTAGGAATCGATTATGACCTGCATATAACTAGCAGCGCCCAGGATATTTTTGATACCGCTAAAAATAATATAGAAGACTATACAAATTTCATTGCAGTCGGCGGTGACGGGACCGCCCATTATGTGGCAAATGCAATAGCAGGGACCAGCAAAAATCTAGGTATAATACCCGGAGGGTCCGGTAATGATGTCTCTTCAAATTTAGGCATACCCAGGGATATAGCCAGCTGCTGCCGCATTATAAAGGATGGCATGACCAAACGGATCGACCTGGGCCTTATAAACGGCAAGCATTACTATTTGGGGGTGGCAGGGTCTGGTTTTGATTCCCAGGTAAACGACCTGGCAAATAAGACAAGGTTCCCCATAAGGGGGGCATCCAAATATAAATATGCAGTATACAGCACCCTTATAACTTTCCGTTCAAAGAAATTCTGGCTGTCTTATGAGGACACCCAGAGAAAAGTTTATGGTATGATGGTGGCGGTGACTAACCTCCCCAGCTATGGAGGGGGGATGAAAATAACCCCTGGTTCAGACCCGACCGACGGCCTGTTGGATACCTGTATCATAAAAAGGATGACCAAAGCCCACTTTATAAAATTGTTCCCTTCCGTATATGAAGGCAAACATATCAGCGACCCCCACGTTGAGCTGCTGAAAGTTAAAAAGATAACCGTTGATTGCCCTTCCTATCCGTTCAGTGTTTTCGCTGATGGAGAATATATCTCTAAGCTGCCTGCTGAGTTTGTAGTCAAACCTTCTGTTTTGAACCTGATCGTGCCTGCCTAGTACCTGGACCATGAGCCGTTTGTATATACAAATACTGTGGAAGGGGGGTTTATCCTATCTCCATTTTGGTCAAATTCAATGCTTCCTACCACCCCTTCATATGATATCTCCCTGAGTTCCCCCAATATATCAGTGGGGTTTGTTGAGTTTGCCCGTCTCATAGCATTTATTATAATATGGACAGCATCGTAACTGTAAGGGGCATACTTTCCAGGATCAAGGTCCTCTTCAATATCCATTTTAGTTGTCTGGGCTTGAAATTTACGCCAGAAATCTACCGCTTTCTTATCCTCAGTATATCTTGCAATAGAAGGAGGGTCTGGGATTACCGCCAGTAAACCTTCAAGGTCCTTCTCACTTGTAAGGACACTGATCTGGTCGTTCATCCCAAATTCTTCGGTGACAAAACCGGCCTGGACTCCGGCTTCTCTGGAATGTTTTATCAGGTTAGCGAGCTGGTCGTACTGCATGCATGCAAATATAAGGTCTGGATTATCAAGTACAAGGTTTTGGGCCAGCACCTCATACCCCTCGGAAGCGAAATCCATGGAATGCCTTCTGGTGACCCCTATACCTTCATCATTTATAGCATCCACCAGATAATCGGCTAAATTTAAGGAATATTGTTCACGGTTATCTACTATTATGAGGTTTTGGGGATTTTTACCAATAAGAAAATCTGCTATGTTTTCCGCCCTTTGTTGATTGTTTATAACCATACGGAAAAAATTGTTTCCTGCACCGGAAAGGTCTTCTCCATGTGCAGATGGCGAGACCAAAGGGATATTATATTCTGAATAAACAGGGATGGAAGCCCTTGTGGTGCCATTGAAAACAGATCCTATTACCGCGACCACATCCTGCTCCACAAGCTCCCGGGAAGCTAGAAAAGCCCTTTCCGGGTCTCCCATATCATCCATGTCCACCAGTTCTATCCTGTAATCATAACCGCCTATCTCGACTGGAGACAGCTCGTTTACCGCCAGGCTGGCACTGATCTGCTGGTCAAGTCCAAAACCTTCATACTCGCCTGATAACACAGCTTGATTGCCAATCCTTATAACCCTTTCCCCTGTTTCACAGGCTGAAAGGTTGACCGAAAGGATAAAGGCCAAAATGAGCGCCCCAATCAGAATAACCTTGCTGTTTTTTCTAAAATCCATATTAAATGCTCCAATTTTGTTTATGATTATAGCAAAAAATGCAGAAATGATAATTCTTTTTGCCAAAAACTGTGATAAAATCTATAAAGATATTAACAAACTCAATATTGCAGTATATTATATAATAGTATTTTTATAAAAGAATAATAGTCAGTCAGTTTTTTCTGGCCATATCAGAGGTTTAATGAGATTATTATTAAAGGGGTAAACATGAGGGGCACCGCCATAGTGACAGACAGTACCTCAGATATACCTGGTCAATTAGTTGAAAAATATGGTATTACAGTAGTGCCTTTAACAGTCATATTCGAAAATGAAAGCCTTAAGGACGACCCCAGAGAACTTACCCCCAAAGAGTTTTATGAAAAGCTAAACAGGTCAAAATCCTTGCCAAAGACAGCGCAGCCGTCCCCTAAAGATTTTATGGATGCCTATTCGAGCCTTCTAGAGAACCATGAAAATATAATCTCCATCCATATCTCAAAAAAAATGTCAGGCACTATTTCATCGGCTGAAATGGCTAAAAAGAAATTTGATGATAAAAAAATTAACATAATAGATTCTGAACTTGTGCACATGCCCTTGGGTTTTGTGGCCCTAAAAGCTGCCCGGCTTGCCCAGGAAGGAAAACAGTTCGAAGAAATAACATCTGCAGTCGAGGATTTTAAGAAAAACATCCAAGCCCTTTTTATACCCAGGACCCTTGAATTTTTACAGAAAGGAGGAAGGATTGGAAGAGCAAAATCCCTTATCGCTTCTCTTCTTGAAATAAAACCTGTGCTCACCCTAAATCATGGAGAGGTGTCCCAGTTTAAAACAGCCAGGCGATGGAAACAGGCTAAAAATGAACTCATAGCGTCAATGAAAGACATGGTAAGCAGGCCCAATGATCTTGTGGTCTCAGTCGCAGATTCAAATTCTTTAGAAGATGGCGATGAAATGGCAGAAAGGATCAGTAAAGCTTTTGGGCCTAAACAGATACTAAGGGTTAGTTTTGGCTGTGTCTTGGGTACACACATAGGGCCGGGTTCGATTGGAATAACTTTTTATGAGGATTAAAAAAAAGGAGGAAAGATGTCTAAAATTGCAATAGTTACCGATAGTACTTCGGATCTGCCTAAAGAAGAGGTAGAAAAATACAATATCACAGTGGTGCCGCTTACCGTGGCCTTTGGAAGTGAAGAAACATATGTGGATGACGGAAAAGACATTACTGCAAAACAGTTTTACGATAAGTTAAAAACTGCTAAAAAACTTCCCACATCCGCACAGCCAACTCCCGCAGATTTTATGGAGACCTATAAAAAACTCTTTGATGAAGGTTATGATTCTATAATTTCTATCCATATTTCTGAAAAGATGTCAGGCACACTGGCATCCGCGCGGGGGGCAAAAAAACAGATGGAAGGCAAGGACATTGAGATAATCGATTCCTTAAATGTGCATATGCCTTGCGGGATAATAGTAATAAAAGCGGCACAGATGGCACAAGAGGGTAAATCTAAAGAAGATATCGTTGAAATGGTCCTTCAGATGAGGGACAAGGTCAAAACACTGTTCATTCCAAAAACCCTTGAATTTTTGCAAAAAGGAGGAAGGATAGGCAAAGCCAAGGGTTTGGTAGCATCCCTCCTGGAAATAAAACCTATCCTGACCATTGAATCCGGCGAGATATCCCAGTTTAAGACAACCAGAAGATGGAATCAGGCTAAAAAAGAGCTCATCAATTCATTAAAAGAGATGATAAACCAACCTGAAAAAGCCACCATAATAGTGTCCGATTCTGATAATAAAGAGGAAGGGGACCAGCTGGAAGAGACCATTAAGCAAGAGTTCAGCCCTAAACAGACAATACGTGCCGAGATCGGGGTAATAGTTGGTACCCATGTTGGCCCTGGTGCGATCGCCGCAGTGTTTATAGAAGAAGATTGAGCCTAAAAAAAAAGCTAAGGAAAAAGATCCAAGGAAAAAGGGACAGCCTTTCTGCACAAGCCAGGCGCCAAAAAAGTATGCTTGCTGCAGAAAGGTTTTTTCAGACCCCTTATTACAAAGAATTAAGGACCATTCTTTGCTACTATCCTTTCAGGAGCGAAATAGACACTACCATAATCATAGAAAAAGCTTTAAAGGACAATAGAAGGGTAATACTGCCCAGGGTTGAACAAAAAAGTTTAAAGCTGTATTATGTTCAAGACTTAGAATCCCAATTGAAAATTGGCAGCTATGGTATAATGGAACCTGCCCAAGGCAGCAAACCTGCAAGGCTAGACGA
>PWSB01000142.1 GCA_003563375.1 Actinomycetota bacterium
CCTATTTCAGAAAATCCTTTATACAGGGCCAAGTGTGTCTTTGTATCTGAAGAAGGCCTCAGGTCTCCTTCCACTGTCCTGCCTTCCATGTCCACCAAGACCATGTCTGAAACACGCATCTTTTCGTAATCCACACCGCTTGGCTTTATGCATATCAAACCTTTTTCCCTGTCAATGGCAGACACGTTGCCGAATGTGTATATAACCAGCTTACTGGCCACCAGTTCAAGGTTAGCATCGTATACCTTTTTTTTTAGGTCCTCTAACATCAAAGCTCCCTTAGCTGGTCTTCCAGGCTCGCTCCCAGCTTTCTGTATTTTTTATAAAGCTCTTTGTAAAATGCGGCCCTCTCCTTATCTGGGTTATAGGTGGCTGCAAAACCGCTCCCCATCCTTTGCTGGGCCATCTTTATATCACCATATAGGCCAGCAGCCACCGCACCAAACATGGCTGCTCCCAGGGCCACAGACTGCTGAGAAGCAGAAACCTTTACAGGCATATCCATCACATCAGCAAGAACCTGCATCACGAATGGGGATTTCTGGCTTATGCCTCCTATGCCCACTACTTTTTCTATGTCTATACCTTCATCTCTGAACCGCTCTACAATAGCTTGTGCCCCTAAAGCGGTAGCCTCGACCAATGCCCTGAAAATCTTTGGAGCCGTGGTCCCCAGTGTAAGCCCCGCTATGGCCCCTTTTAGGGCCTGGTCTGCATAAGGGGTCCTCCTGCCATTTAACCAGTCCAGGGCAAGAAGCCCGGTCTGGGAAGGCTCTATCTTCTCTGCTTCCTGGGTAAGGCGGGGTATGATCTGATTTAAAATGTGGAGTTTTTTTTCTTTTTGTCCCTCAAAAAGTTCCTCTACCGGCCAATATAGAATGTCCCTAAACCATGCATATACATCCCCAAAAGAAGACTGGCCTGCTTCCAGTCCTATCATCCCCGGGATTACGGAACCATCCACCTGTCCGCATATTCCGGCAACCAGCTTGCCCTCAGCAACTGCTTTGGGGGCAACGACTATATCGCAGCTTGATGTCCCCAGGATTTTTACAAAGGTCTTCTCCTCGATTTCTGCCCCTACTGCTCCCATGTGGGCATCAAAAGCCCCTACTGCCACCGCTATGCCTTCAGGCAGGCCAAGCTTTTGGGACCATTCCCCGCTTAGGTTGCCCGCTTTTGTGTCCGAGGTGTGGGTGTGGGTATAAAGCCTTTCCCTTAAACCTGAAAGCATGGGGTCTATGCTCTTTAAGAAATCTTCCGGCGGGAGGCCGCCCCATTCAGTATGCCACATGGCTTTATGCCCCGCTGCGCATCTTGAGCGCTTGATCTTTTGGGGCCTGGTATCTCCTGTAAGCAGGGCGGGGACCCAGTCTGCATGTTCAACCCAAGAATACGCTGCTTCTGCTACACTTTTGTCCTCTCTCAATACATGGAGGATCTTGGACCAAAACCATTCAGTAGAGTAAACCCCTCCCTCGTACTTTGTATAATCATTCTCAGGCCAACCCTTAGCAGCCCTGTTTATCTCCTCTGCCTCCCTTAACGCGGTATGGTCCTTCCATAAGATGAACATGGCATTCGGGTTGGCTTCAAATTCGTCCAGAAGAGCTAGCACATTTCCGTCTCTATCTACAGGAGCGGGGGTTGATCCGGTGGTATCTATTCCTATACCTATGACATTTCTGCCTTTTTCTTTACCTGCTTTATCAAGTGCTTCTGTTACTGACTCTATCAAAGATTCAATATGGTCAAGGGGATGTTGCCTGAATTGGTTTTTTTCAGGGTCACAGAAATTGCCCTCCGACCACCTTTTAAAAACAGCCACATGAGTGGACACCTCTTTTCCTCCCAGGGCATCCATCACCACGGTACGGACCGAATCAGTACCAAAATCTATGCCCAAAACATATTTTTCCTTGGCCATATAAATCCCCTTCCTGGATATATTACATATTTAACAATTCTTCCTCACGCTCCCTAAAGTATCTGGCAGTAGAACCTACAAGCCTATCAAGCCTTGCCGGATCCGGTTTTCCGTACATAGCGGGATAAGGATCCCCGCCTGGGCCCAGAGGCTCGGGAGTGACAAAAGCCCCTTCATCATTATTATAACCGATGACATAAAGGGCCATTATTATAGTATCCAGATCAAGGGAGCCCCCTCCCAGAGCGTCACGGTTTGTGTCTGCCATATGCAGATTGGTCAACAGTCCCTCTGCTTCGATGATGGCCTGTCCGATGTGGGCTTCCTCTACCAGCATATGGTATACATCCCCATTTATGTGTTTGACCCCTTCATTTGCTACAGCCTCTATATAGCGCTTAGCGTCCTCAAACCTATGGCAAAAGCTTACCTCTGCACTTCGGATGGGTTCGATCGCGCCCCTTATCTCTGCTCCCACCAATACATCTGCTACTATCTTCAAGCTTTCTACTGACCTCTCAAATTCCATATCATCATAAGCACCTGGCCTGCCTACTGCCCCGGGCACCACCAGAAAATACCTGGCCCCTGTCAGCTGCCCAAGCTCCACATTCCTCTTTATGTAGTCCAACGCTCTCTGCCTTACCACTGGGCTGTTTGAAGAAAGGTCATTTTCAGCAGAAAACATACCGCATATGCCGCTTACCTCTATTCCATGTGAACCAAGTATATCGTTTGCCTCTTTTTGGCTATACCCCAGGTCAGCCCCATACCGGTTTCCATGGAGCTCTATATATTTTATGCCGTATTTTTTAAGCCTTTGCGCAGAATCCTGCAAGCTTTCCATGCCAAAACCCCAGTTAGACCAGGAGAATTTCAGCCTCTTCCTAAACCTCTCTGGGCTGTTTTTCTTGATTTCCAGAAATTTCTTTTTAATCTTTTCATTTTTAATTTCAAAGTTTTGAAGCTCCATGATTCACCTTCCTCCTATTTTTCCCATCAGGCATGTCCGGATTGCAATCAGGCCCGAAAGACTTGAGTATTACCAACGGCTCATGCCCTTTGTTTACCACGGTAACACCGGCCCCGGCAGTATCAAAAGGGACAAAAAACTCATCCCTTGTGATATCCCCAAACCTAATCATGGCCGGGGTCTCGATATCTATACCGTTAATAGTCCCATGGCCTTGAATGGCTATAATGCCATAAGCTCCAGAATCCTTTATGAATGCCTGTCCCCCGGGATAAACGGTTAATTCTTTTGAACTGAACATCTCCATATCATTTATTTTTCCATAGATTATCCATTTCTCTACATAGCCCTTTCCTTTGGTGTCCCCTATCTCTATAGGCTCCAGGTAGAACTTCTCTTTAAAATTCGGAAGCACATTTAGTTCCCAGTCTATAATATCCATTATATAGTCGAGGTCATCCTTTTGTTTTTCAGGTACATCCTTGGTCAAAAGAGAACGGTCTACAGGTTTGTTGGCAGTAACAGACTGGAACATGCCGTATACATCTGAAGCCCATTGGACTTCGAATGAACACAGGGAGCCTGGAGCATGCAGTATTCCAGGGGGGAGCAGCCATCCTGTACCAGTCTCCAGCCTGTAAGCCTTGGAAAGGTTTGTTATCTTGTTGTCCCCTTTTTCAAAATCTATAAGGCATTTTCTGACCTGTTCCTTGGTGGTGCCAGGCTCAAGCCCGAAAAAAGTATAAGGAAAATTATTTTCCGCAAAGTTTACCTGCGGTGGAAAATAATAGGATTCAGGCTTTCCCTCCATGCCCACTTTTTCAGCATGTTCCTGTCTTAGGTGGATATGATGGGGAAGGGCATCCATATTATCAAAAAATTTTGAAAATATTTTAAGTCCCCCCCATTTTTCCATTACTTCTTTACCGAGAATAGAAGCCCCTTCTTGCTCTACTATGTCTTTTAATAAGCATTTCTCTTCTCCGTCTACAGCATAACTGAGTCCCTCATCCGGGGGAGTGCCTGGCCCGTTATCCGCGGGGCACGTAGAAGAAAACCACCTCTCATCTATCCCTCCTCTTTTGGTCCCCAATGCATATAGATCATCCGGATGCAGCTTAAGTCTTCTTCCGGGTATGCAAAAGGCCCTTGGAACCCAACAGGGGGCAAGGTGTAATAGCCCATTATGATTGTCTAATGCTTTATCGGTGAACTCTTTTACTGTATTGGTCATTATTCTTCCTTTCCCTTCTTATGTTGTTCTATGTTACCCTGTTTTCTATTATTTTATTAAGTTTTTCTCTGTAATACTTAAATTCCTTCCAAGGGACCTCTGGCGGCACAAAGTGGTCCCCAAAAGGTATGTATCCTCCCTTGGATAACAGCCAGTCAACCGGTTCTAAGAACCTGTCTATCTCATCTTTTCCCAAGGCTATCCTTGATTTGGGTACACCCCCCATGATCTGCAAATCGGGGAATTTTTTTCTTGCAGCGACTACATCCATTCCTGCACTTACCTCCATAGGATAAAGGCCGGTGATGCCTGCTTCGATAAACAAAGGTATAAGTTCATTACAATCACCGTCTGTGTCTACCATTATGATGTCTACTCCCTTGCTTTTTAAAAAGTCAACTAATTTCTTGTAATATGGGGTTAAAAACTCCTTGAAAACCCGTGGTGATATCATAGACCCTTTCCCGGAAGATACATCTTCCCAAAGATTGCCTAGGTCTATATCTACTTGGCCGATTACCTCTTCCCACACTGCTATCCAAACATCGGTAAGCCTCTCAAGTATATCTTTTACAAGGTCAGGCTGGTCATAATAGAATATAAAAAGATTCTCATAGCCTATCAGGTGGGTAAGGCTTCCAAAAAGGCCGTTAGGATAGCCCCCCACCGCCAGAGGATAATCCCTGTCTTTGTATTCTTTTACCAATTCATCCCAGTTGCGTGGAAACCTGCCTGCAATATTATCAAGGCTGAATCTTTCTTCTTTTAAGGTATTCCACGAATCCCAATCTTTTATGACCCAATCAAGCCCCCCTGGAAGTACCTGCTGTGATTTTGAAAACCTCCTTGTTGCCCCGTCTATATCGATGTAATCTAAATACTGCTCATTTTCATTTACTGTCTGAACCTTGAAATGGGGATAGACAAACTGTTCCACATTTACCAATGTCTGGGGCTTATCAAACCCGAAAAAGCCAGAGACATCCCTGTCAAGCGGGAATCCCTGTGTGGGCCAGTAAAGGCCTCCGGTCATAGTGGCGATTCCCTTGGGAAGCTTTAATTTTCTTTCCGGCTGGTTGTAAACCTTCTCAAAAGAGGTTTTTGCCCTCTCCCATTGGTAGATCCACACGGGTGTATATAAAGAAGAAGTGGTATTTATTATGTTTGTGGGCACTACAGGGTAATTTTTTTGGGTGAGCCCTTCTTCATACCACCTTTCAACCGTGGCGCCCCATATGCCAAACTCCCATTTGTTTGCGGGGGCTGATGTGTTAAAGTGCATTGTTTCTAAAAATTTTTCCCTAGAATTCATTTTAACCAATCCTTTTTTTGAAGATTTGAAGCAATCCCTTTTAATATACTACATTTTTTTTACCGAGTCCCTTATGCAGATTTTTGGTTCTATTATCTCCTTAACATTTAAATATGAGCCCTTGTCTAGCCTGTATATGAGATTTTTTGCTGCTATTTTCCCCAGTTCATACATATCATGGTGTATGGTAGAGAGTTGGGGAAACACAAGTCTCGAATAAGCTATATTGTCATAACCCATCACTGAAATATCATCCGGTATCCTCAACTTGCTTTCAAAAAACATGCTCAAAAGGAAAAGGGCAATTGAATCTGCTGTGGAAAATACAGCTGTAGCCCTGCTGTCCATAAGCTCATCCTTATGCTGCCTGATTGCCTCGTCCAGCCTGGAAAACTCCAAGGGCACATCGATTATAAATTGTGCTTTTAACCCATGTTCCTTCAGTACACTCAAAAAACCCGCCACCCTCTGGTTGAAGATATAGACATGTCTGTCATAGGTCAATACCCCTATGTTCTTATGGCCGTATTCGATTAGAAACCTGGCAGCAAGCTGGCCACCCATATATTCATTTGTCCCCACAAAAGGCACATCTATATCAGGGATTATCCTGTCCACCATAATACATGGTATATTCCTCTGGACCATCTCGGATATAAAGATCTTGTCTTTATCCCTCCCATAGACCCCGCAAAAAATAACGCCGTCTATTATGCGGTTATCTATAATATTGGCTATTTCAAGCAGCCTGTCGATATTTTGCCGGGCATTAAACACGGAAAGGCTGTAACCGTTTTTATACAGGATATATTCTGCGCCGCCCAGAAGCTCTATAAAGGATACCTCTTTTAGGCTGGGCACTATTATCCCCAAAGATTTTGTCTTTTTTGTAGTTATTGCGCTGGCAACCCTGGAGGGCTGGTATCTATACTTTTTGCATACTTTTAAAACCTTTTTAAGCGTTTCTTCCTTGACCAGGCTGCTGTTGCTGAATACCCTTGATACCGTGGCTACAGACACCCCTGCTTCTTTGGCGATAATGTATATATTTGCTTTACCCATCAAAAGTTCCTTTTAGCCATGTAAGTGGTTTCAATATTTAGTATATAACCCTGTCCTCCTTAAGGCAATAAAAGAACCTGTCTTACAATTATTCAGGCAGTATAGGCCTTATGTCCAGTACTTCACACGCAGTAACCAGTTCCTTTTTGTAATCCCCTTCTACAACGTGTATGTGATTTGCCCTAAGCTCTTTTATAAAGTTCTCCTGGCTGCAATTCAGTCTGGCAAATACGTGGGGCTGTTGGGGATTAGTCTCATTAATCTTCTCTAAAGGCATCTCCAGTGCATCTGCTGTCAGGATTAGCATGACATATTCCCTTTTTATTCTGCTCAGCCTGGCAATGGTGAGCTTCCCTGGTTTTCCCACATATCTGGGGCAAGCCCCCCCGATCTTCCAATCAAATTCCTGCAGCCCCTCATGGACCCAGGTGACATCCTTTCTTGATCTGGCAAAATCAGTAGGCTGTGATCCGCAGTTGCACATCCTGACCATATTATCTTCATAGTCATAATAGAGGACATCCGTAAACATGGTGGTCTTTTCAGTTATATTGTTAAGTACCTGCATGGTAAGGGCCCCATTTGCATCTGCTTCGCAGGCGCAAACAAATGAACAGTTATCGCCAAAACCATCATCCTGCATATCATTTAGAAGCGAATGGGCTACACAAAAGGTGGTATGGCAGGTTGGCATTTCAGGCAGGCATTTAACTGCAACAAAATCATATCCCTTCTCTTTTATTATTTCCCTTAAAGCAAAATAAAGCTTGATCTGGGCTAATACCGCCTCTTCTTTTGCCTCGACACCTCCGAACTGCTGCTTCATCCAGTTTAAAAACTTCTTGGCTTCCTTATCTGTATATTTTTTTGAACGTTCGATAACATCCACCTGTTCAAATCCGTCCACATCTACACCAAATCTTGACATCCATTCAGAAGGGTCGATTCTTGCTGTGTACATTCCCATGCACCTTGAGCCCCCCTCTCCATAGACCATTCCCCTTAATTTGGTTGCCCCAGCGATACCATGGCAAAGTACAGATAGCTGATCCTGTGTTCTCTGATCATCAAAATCACCATACACCAGATAATTCTTTACGCCCACTTCATCCAGTGCTCCCCGGGCAATAGCTCCGCCTACGATTCCAAAGGTCTCTACGCTGGATGCCGCCCAGACTATCACTGGAACATCTGATTTTATTGCTGCCATAACCGTAGTAGATGAATAGGTCCATGTGCCCACATATATAATAAGTGCATGGATGCCTTTGCTTCTAAGCTCTGCTCCCTGGGCATTCATCTCTTCATTGGTCCTGGCTATTTTACCCATTTCAAAAACCTCAACACCTATGCCCTCCAAGGTTTTTTTTGCCTGGGGCAGATAAGCCGATACCTTGTTTACAATTGAATCGGGCCAGGTCGTATCCAGAGACATGGTGACTATTAATCCCACCCTGGTCGCCTTGTCTTTATAAAACATATCTCCTCCTCACCTTCCAACTTGCTATTTAACCCAGTATTTGCTGGATTGGTTACTAAATTGGCCATCCTCCTAAATCTTTTTCGGTTATAGTACATTTTTAATCTTCTGTTACCATCTATTCTTAGCCGGGCCTAAAAATGGGTATAGCTTGCTCGTCAAGTATTTTATATATGATCCTAAATACAGCTATGGCCTCATGCTGACACATCAGGCCATAGCTTTTAGCTTGTTGCTTTTACATGTCTACTATCTTAATCAACCTTTAAAAGAACTTTGCTACTGAAGCATCTCCCAAAGCTCCCTGGATTCATCTATATAATTTTCTGCATTTGTTTCATCTACAATAGGTGTATCCATGAAGTTCCAGTAATCTACTTCCTCGCCGGCAAGGATTCTCTCCATTACCCTAAATGAGGTAAGAGCATCTTCCCTGGGTGACTGCCATACAGTAAACATTACCCAGCCATCCATGATAAGCTCAATTACTTCCGGCTGTCCGTCACAGCCATTGGTTATGACCTCTCCGGGGGCAAAACCAGCATCCTGGAGTGCCCTGGCAATACCGATAGCCATGCCGTCATTGTGTGAATAGATCATCTCAAGGTTGTCGCCATGGGCAGTGATCCATGTCTCAGTGAGTTCCTGGGCTCTGTCTGGAGACCAATCACCAGGCTGTAGGTCCAATCTATTGAACCTGTCAGAAGCACCCATTTCCTCTATACCATCATAGAATCCTCTTTCCCTGTCAATTGATGCAGAATACCCTGCAGTACCTGTGATGTGGGCATAACTGATGCTCTCGATATTATTGTCATCGAGATACTGTACATACCTCTGTCCCATCAGTACACCCTGGGAATAACTGTCAGGGCCTGCGAACGCTTCAAGCTCATCCAGCTCTGGAGGATCAGGCATAACGTTTGAAGCGATTATGGGAAGCTCACCATTAGTGGCCTCATATACTCCCTGTATAATCGGGACTATTCCTGCAGCATCTACAGGCATAATCATCAAGGCATCGATTCCTTGCTCTACCATTGATTCTATCTGAGTGCCTTGTGTGTGGATGTCACCTCCTGCATCAGTCATGATGATCTCCCAGCCTCGTTCTTCTGCTGCTTCCCTGAGGGCAGTAGCAAAAGGAAAGGTGTAGGGGCTATCTTCGATGAAGGGAAGTGAATAGCCTATCAGCACATCAGCTGGAGCATCCACAGGTTCTTCGGGATC
>PWSB01000201.1 GCA_003563375.1 Actinomycetota bacterium
AAAAAGGCAGTTATCAATTTGAACGCATAACATGGGACCAGGCTTATGATGAGATGGTTGAAAATCTTACCTCAATAAAGGATAAATATGGTGCGGAAGCTAATGCTATCTATACCGGTGTAGGATGTTTTGAACTTTCTTTCTGCGATATATTCCAGCCCAGGGGAGTAGCAGTGTCATCTGCCAGCAGTGTGCTTTTTCCCTTCGGCTCTCCAAATACCATGGGTGTGGGAGCCCTGTGTTATGTTTCCTTTGGCATGATCGCTCCCCATGTGACCATGGGCAGGATGTTCATGGATACCTTCTCTGATATAGAAAATTCTGAGCTTATTGTGATATGGGGAACAAATCCTGCCACGGACCTGCCCCCTGTTGATATGCAAAGAATACTGCATTCACAAAAAAAAGGGGCGCAGGTGGTAGTCATAGATCCCAGGAGGACCGCTGCCGCAAAGATGACAGGGGGAAAATGGATCCCGATACGGCCCGGCACAGACGGAGCACTTGCTTTAGGGATGATAAATGTAGTAGTTGAAGAAGAGCTTTATGATGATGATTTCGTGCAAAAATGGACGGTAGGTTTTGATGGCCTTGTAAAATATGTCCAGCATTACAGGCCTCAAATAGTAGAACAAATTACAGGTATTCCCAAAGAGGATATCATATATTTGGCTAGAAAGATCGCTTCTGCAAAAGGGGTCTCTCAGCTAATGTATACAGGGATGGAGTATAGCAACAGCGGTGTACAGAATATCCGGGCAGCCCTGATATTATGGGCGCTCACTGAGAATCTTGATGTTCCGGGGGGCCTGTGTTTTTCTATGGATAAAAATAAGTTCCCTATAAATAAAGAAGGGCTGGTCCAAAATCCCGATACAGGGCCCAGGCTTGGAAAAGACAGATTTCCCATATATATAAAATACAGGGATGAAGCCCATGCTATCGCCCTTCCGGATTCAGTCCTGAAGGGGGTCCCCTATAAGATCCGCTCCCTTATAATCCAGGGAAGCTCCATAACCACATCCTGGCCAAATCCAGGTATCTGGAAAAAAACTTTAAATGGATTGGATTTCCTAGTCACCATAGACAGGCAACTGACCGCGGATTCCGCATATGCGGACCTTGTCCTTCCGGCTACGACTTATTTTGAAAATATATCCTACATGACCTACGGCTCATTGTTCAGGATAAGGGAAAGGATGATAGAGCCTTTGGGGGAAGCTAGAAGCGATGTGGCTATTTTATCAGGCCTGGCTAAAAGGCTTGGATATGGCCACCTGTATCCACAGGATGAAGAGGAACTTCTTGAGAGTGCATTAAAAGGATCAGGGTTTACCCTGCAGCAGGTAAGGGAAGCCGGGGGCACAGTTTCAATAGATTCAGAGATGATGCAGTATAAAAAATGGGAGAAAGGGCAATTAAGGAAAGATGGAGAGCCAGGGTTTGATACTCCAAGCACAAAATTTGAGATCGCTTCAAGCATTTTAGATGAATACGGCTATGACTCTCTCCCTAAATATGCCGAGCCCAGCGAGGGCCCGGTATCCAAACCCCGATTGGCTAAGAAGTACCCGCTGGTATTTAATTCAGGATCAAGGGTAAATACAAGTTTTCACACTCAGCACCATAATATAAAAGGCCTCTATGAGCACAGGCCTGAACCCACGGTGATGATAAATGATAAGGATGCCAAAGAAAGGGGTATTGAAAATGGAGAGAGGGCTGTTATCAAGACTCCCAGGGGAAAGGTGGTTTTGAGGGCGATTGTGACCGGGGACATAAAACAGGGATGTATTGATGCCAACCACGCTTGTGGAGGTCCTTTAGGGCCCGAAGAATGGCGCAGCTCTAATATAAATGACCTTACCGATTTAAAAAACTACGACCCAATATCAGGTTTTCCCGTTTACAAATCATTATTATGCGAGGTATCCAAGATAAATGAAGGAAGCGGGACCCTGGTCCTTGATACAGGAGAAATTAAATCTGATGAGCTAAAGGTACAGGATGCCCAGGACTCCAAAAATATATATTTGGATAATAATGCTACCACCTCCATAGCTGATGAGGTCAGGGAATATATGGAAGGAATATTTGAAATATATGGCAATCCTTCTAGTATCCATAATGAGGGCAAAAAAGCCAGCAGGATAATAGAACACGCCAGGCGCCAGATTGCACAGCAGCTAAAATGCACTTCCAGAAGGATAATTTTTACAGGTTCAGGAACGGAATCAAATAATATTGCTGTAAAGGGAGTGGCCCTGGCCAGCGGAAAAGAGAAAAATCATATCATCACATCTTCGGTTGAACATCCGGCGGTTTTAAACTGCTGTAAATGGCTTGAGTCTCAAGGGTTCAGGGTAACCTATCTTGCTGTTGACACTAAAGGTAGATTGGATCCTGATGATGTAAAAAGATCCATCGGTAAAAAAACCTGCCTGGTTTCCATAATGCTGGTAAACAATATTACCGGAAACATACAGCCTATAAAAGAAATATCGAATATAACTAAACAAAATAATGTTGTCTTGCATTCAGATGCTGTCCAGGCTGCCGGGAAAATAGATATAGATGTCAATGACCTGGGGGCAGACCTGCTTACCATTTCCGCCCATAAACTTTATGGTCCCAAGGGTGTTGGGGCACTATATATAAAGAAGGGGACCCGCCTTGAAAACTTGATCCATGGAGGGGGCCAGGAATACGGTATCCGTTCTGCTACGGAAAATATTTTGGGTATCGGCGGTTTCGGAAAAGCGGCAGAGATGATACCTCGATACCTGAGATGTATGGGAGAGGTAAAAAGATTAAGGGATAAGCTGGAATCTGGAATTAAGGATATAGCCAAGTGTTTTATAAACGCTGATACAAGCAGAAGGGTTGCAAATACATCAAATATAACTTTACATAAATTAAGGGGGGAATCAATAGTTTTGGAGGCAGCTAAAAGGGGATTGTGTTTTTCATCAGGTTCCGCCTGCCATTCCGGTTCCCCTGACCCTTCCCAGGCCCTGCTGGCCATGGGTCTAAGCGAGGAGGAGGCACATTGTTCTTTAAGGTTTTCTTTAAGCTATAAGACCAGTGAGCAAGAGATCGATGAGACCATCCAAGCCATAAAGGAGATAATCGAAATGTCTAAGAATTCAATAAGGTTTATTCCATGCAAATAGGATTTTAAAATGAAAAAACGCTATAGTATTCTATCAAAACAAAATAAAGATAGTGGATTAGGAATTCGCCAGGAGTTTGCAGAAGCAATTTTGAAGGGGTTGGGCGGCAAACAAAAAAGCCTTCCTTCCAAATTTATCTATGACGGCCAAGGGAGCAGGCTTTTTAAAGAGATAACTGAACTGCCCGAATATTATCTTACCAGGACGGAAATGAGAATATTGGAAGAAAAGAAACAGGACATTTGCAGAAAAATAGATGAGAGCAAATTCAACCTTGTAGACCTTGGCTGTGGGGACGGAAGAAAGACCGGTGTCCTGGTCAGGGAATTTTTGGGAAATGGCTGTGATATAAATTTCTTTCCAATCGATATATCAGAAGATGCCGTCTCAGATATCATTGGAAATTTGAAAAAGATGTTCTGTGACTTAAAGGCCAGCGGCCTGGTATCCGAGTATTTTGAGGGGATCCGCTGGCTCTCATCAAATAACCAGATAAGGAATCTTGTACTTTTTCTTGGCTCCAATATCGGAAATTTTAATCCCGAAAGCACCAGCATGTTTTTGTCCAGCCTGTGGGGGTCTCTCAATGAAGGAGACTATGTACTCCTGGGTTTTGATTTAAAGAAAGATGAAGGGGTTATGGTCAGGGCCTACAATGATAAGAAAGGCATTACTTCAGATTTTAATAAAAATATATTAAGGAGGATAAACAGGGAATTTGGAGCTGATTTTGACCTGAAAAATTTTTATTTTAAAGCCGTCTATGACCCCTTAGAGGGAGCTGTGCAAAGCTACCTTATAAGTATATGCAGCCAGGAAGTGTTTATAAGAGGTTTAAATAAGCATTTTTCCTTTAAAAAGGGTGAACCTATCCACACGGAGTCTTCTTATAAATATCATTTTGGGGATATAGAAGAAATGGCAGAGGCTAATGATTTCAGGGTTGTAGAGAATTTTGTGGACCCAAAAAACTATTTTGCGGACAGCCTTTGGAAAGTTATCAAAAAGAAATAGCTTGCTGTGTTTGATATAATATGTTGAAAGATTTTACCATCGTTTAGTTAAAAAGTTTGAAGGGAGCTTGTATGCCTTCTCTATATCCTCTAAAGAAAGAAGATATCCCAAAGGCTGTTGACAGCCTAAAGGATGCTTTTAAAGACGATCCCCTCTGGGCTGAGATCTTCAAAGAAGAGTCCAACAAAGATGAGGCGCTGTCTGCATTTTTTACGTGCCCGCTTTTATACGGGATGAAATTTGGAAAGGTATATGCCGCATCCCCAAGATTGGAGGGAATAGCTGCCTGGGTCCACGGAAAATATTCCGATATGTCTATGTGGAGGATGCTTCGTTGCGGTGCATTGCCTTATGGTATGAAGATGGGAAAAGAGACCATCAAAAATTTAAATATTATAAAGCAGGTGGTGTCTGACCGTGAAAGGATGATGAAGGGCAAACCTTATATATACATCTTGATCATAGGCATTTCTTCCCCGTATCAGGGCAAAGGCCTTGGAAGCGTGTTAATGGATGCTATAAAAAAGGAAGCAGATAGAGATGGTTTCTATATCTATCTGGAAACAGAAAAGGAAGAAAACCTCAAATTTTATAAAAAACACGGCTTTAGTGTTCTTCAGAGGATAGTGTTTAGGAAAATAAATTTACCTATGTGGGAATTGGCCCGCAAACCTGGGTCCCTTGACTAGATGCACTGGTGAAAATCAGAAAACATGCTCCATTTCTTTATTGAAATCATAATCATCCCTTGGTTTTACCAGGTAGATGTTTCCCCCATGAAGATCAGTGAAATAAAGGCCCTCTTTACCAAAAGCAAGGCCGCAAGGGGATGAGGGGCCTCTTCCTATATAGGTCACGAATTCATCATATGAACTTATGCCAGTGGAGGTTTCATTGATCCTCATCTTTACAATTTTTTTGCCTTTTATGCTTGTCCCCTTCCTGTATGAATCCCCGAATAATGCAACAAAAAGCTCACCGTCAAACCTTTTATGGAACTGGCCATCCTGCATGAAATCCAATGCTGTAGGGGCCTGGGTAAAATGCCACCAAAAAAGTGCATCCTTTCTCATGTCCCCGTACCACCCGTGATCCGAACCCGGCCCTACTTTAGCAAGCACATCATCCACCGCAGGACCATTTACAGTTACATATAGTGATTTATCGATTTTTCTCCAGGCGGCGCCAAAGGGATTTCTAAAACCTTTGGCAAAAACATAACTTCCTTTAACAGGATTATCCTCAGGTATGCTGCCGTCAAGCTCCATCCTAAGGATCTTGCCCCTGAGGTCTCCATCGTCCTGGGGAGCGTCTTCCCAGGCGCCGCCATCACCTACATTTAGGTAAAGTTTTTTATCGAACCCGATGCTTGGGGCCTGTATCTGATGGGACCTTGTAGTGGATGGGATGTTATTGATAATATCTTCCATGCTGTCCATTTTAAGGCCGTCTCCGCTATTCATCCTCACCATTTTGCCTTTGAATTCATCCCTGTCCTTATATAACATAGTGACCAAAAGGTCCCCGGTCTCAGGGTCCATGCAGATCCCTGTGACCCCTGATTCCCCCTGCCCTGGAAATTCAGGTTTTGGCTTGTAATTTAGAAGTCGGTCTGCATAGGTGTGGGTCCTGTATGAGCTGTCAATAGCTTTGACCTTGCCAAAAAGTTCTGTTACGTAGAACAATATTTGACTTTCGTCCCGCCTGTCTACAGCAATATTTACAGGAAGCTCCAAACCCTCTACCACCAAGTGGACCTCAAAGCCTGGAAAAACCCACCATTCTTTTTCTTTTCTTCCCATATTTATCCTTTTAAAAATAGTATATAATAAATTATTAAAAATTATTTATAAAAAATCAAAGCATCAAGAATTACTTATTGACGATTAATAAAAACATCATTTTCACAATAAAATGTTTTATAGGGTAAGAAAAACTTACAGGCCAGGTATATTTCAGGGAAGGGGCCGATTAAAAAATTATTTTGAGGGCTGGTATTTTAAACTAGCAGATAAGCCGACTAAAAACATATACTCAGTGATACCGGGGATATCAATCCCCTCCAAATTGGGTGATTCCTATTCATTTATACAGATAATAAATGGAAGGGATGCCAGATCTTATTTTTTTAGGTTTGATTACTCTGATTTTAGTTATTCTGCAAAACAATTTGAAATTGAGATCGGTAAAAATTATTTTTCACAAAACCGGCTCAAGCTGGACATAGACGAGGGCCCTATCAGGGCAGACCTTAGGTTCTGCGGCATAAAACCCTGGCCGAGTTCTATTTTTTCTCCGGGAACCATGGGCTGGTATGCTTTTGTCCCCTGGATGGAATGCTATCATTCCGTTATAAGCATGGACCATGAGATTGAAGGGTATTTAAATTTTGAAAAATCAGAGATTGATTTCAGCCAGGGCAGGGGATACATCGAAAAAGACTGGGGAGTCTCCTTCCCGCAAGGTTGGATATGGCTTCAGACCAACCATTTCGATCTTCAGGGTTTTGAGGGCAAGCCTTCTTCTATAATGCTTTCTATCGCTAGGATACCCTGGCGGGGAAGGCATTTTAAAGGCTTTTTATGCGGACTGTTATTTGATGATAAATTTTATATGTTTAACACCTACAATGGTTCTAAGACCATAAGCCTGAGCTATTCGGCTAATCATGTTGAGGCAGTACTTGTAAATAGGGATTTTGAGATAACCATACATGCAGAGAGAAGAAATACAGCCACCCTGCTTTCACCGGTTATGGGTGCCATGGAAGGCAGGATAAGCGAAAGCATAGACGCAAACATAAATGTATGCCTTAAAAAGAAAAATAATGGAGAGACTATATTTGCATCTACAGGCTGCTGCGGAGGGCTTGAAATAGTAAATCCCGCCGTACTGGCATAACCACACGGGCAAATTAAAATTTTTAATCGGAAATCTTGCTTTTTCTATAGCATTTAAATATAGGTTTATACTAAAATAAAGAGGAAGTTAAGTTTATAAACCAATTAAAAAGATTAAGAAGGGACCAGAATATGGCAAGACTATTTGGAACCGACGGGATAAGGGGTGTCTCAAACAAATATCCTATGACCTCTGAGATGGGTTTAAAGGTAGGCCAAGCGGTCGCTCATATTTTAAAAAGAGATGGGCTTACCCCTCGCATTATAATAGGCAAAGATACAAGGCTGTCAGGATATATGTTTGAAAATGCGCTTGCCGCTGGGGTCACCTCGATGGGGGCCGATGCAGTTATGATAGGCCCGGTACCCACCCCAGGCATAGCTTTCCTTACCACTAATCTGGATGCCGATGCGGGGATCATGATATCAGCTTCCCATAATCCTTTTGAGGATAACGGTATAAAGATCTTTTCAAAAACAGGCTTTAAATTAACTGACCAGCAGGAAAAGCAGATAGAAGATTTAGTCCTCTCAGATGGTTTAGACGATAAAGCTGTTTCTCCTGGCAGTATAGGCAAGGCCTACAGGGAAAAAGATGCTCTGGGCAGGTATATAGTATTCCTAAAATATACCTTTCCAAAAAATCTAAGCATTGAAGGCAAGAAAATCGTTGTGGACTGTGCCAATGGAGCCACATACAAGATAGTGCCCACGATGCTAAAGGAAATGCGTGCCGATGTTATCCCTATGAATATAAGTCCTGACGGAATGAATATAAATAAAGGATGCGGAGCACTTCATCCTGAGGGGCTTGCCAAAAAAGTAAAGCAGGAAGGGGCAGATGTAGGCTTTGCTTTTGACGGCGACGGTGACAGGCTTATCGTGGTCGATGAAAAAGGTAGCATACTGTCTGGAGACCATCTGCTGGCAATTTTTGCAAAAAACCTTAAAGCCCAGGGAGAACTGAAGAATAATATTTTGGTTACCACCGTAATGAGCAATATAGGCCTTTCAATTGCCATGGAAAAGCAGGGCATCAGGCAGGTTAAGGCAAAGGTAGGGGACAGGCATGTGCTTGAAAAGATGCTCCAGGAAGATGCAGTTATCGGGGGAGAAGACTCGGGACATATCATATTCCTGGAACACCATACCACTGGAGACGGGATCCTGTCTGCATTACAGCTGCTTGCTGTAATTGAAAAAGAGAGAAAGCCCGTCTCAGAGATAAACAATATAATAAAGTTGTTCCCTCAGGTGGTCTTAAATGTTGATGTAAAGAAAAAACCTCCACTGGAAGAACAGGCTGGAATAACCGGTGCAAGGAAGGAAGCAGAAGAAGAACTTAAAGGCGGGGGCAGGGTCCTTATAAGGTATTCGGGGACCCAATCCATATGCCGTGTGATGGTAGAAGGCCCTACACAGGACCTAACGGAGGCTTTAGCAAAAAAACTGGCTGAGACTGTTAAAAAAGAGCTGGGTTAAATTGGACAAGATAATCGATATCCTAAAGGAAAACGGTCCCCAGGAGGGCAAAAACCTCATAAAAAAAAGCGGGGCCGACTCTTTTAAGGCCTGGAGTTTTTGTAACCGCCATATAGATATATGCATTAAAATCATCGGGAGAAGGTTTCTGAGGCTTGACAAGCGAGTGGAAGGATATGCCAGGCTCTCGCCTTCTATCCTAAGGGAATTTCTAACCTATACGGTGGTAGGCCTGTCATCCGATAGAAAAGGCATTGGCCTAAAAGCAGAAGGATTAAGAAAACGAATAGATAAAATAAGCCGGTCCAAGCTGGATCTTGCAAAGAATATTGTAA